>NZ_LZJB01000555.1:0-1709 GCF_001666895.1 Mycobacterium sp. E3298 | reverse complement strand
TGTGTAGAGCCAAAGAGGTGGATCCAAGCGCTATTTGGTGACTCAGTTACGGGGCCGCTAGCCGCGCGGACGGTGCACCCAAACGGTTACTCAGCGGGGTATTCCCAAATGTTCGTATGGTTCAACTCATGGTGATGTACACACACCATCGTCTTGCCCTGCACATCCGTCGTGGGAGGCGCCCCGAACGGACACTGATCCCCCGGCGCCGGCGACAACGGCGACAAGACCAACGCGCCAGCAATAAACGCGGATATCATCGTCGCGGTCCTTTCGCTAGCCGCTGTCCCTAGCACGATCTCGACACCAGCAGAGTTCAAAGAACGCGATGCCGTGGTCACGGCGTCACCGTGAGTGTTGTGTCTGGCGATCTCGCGACGCTCTTCACGTTCGTGGATGGGTTGGCGTCGACGGCGTGCTAATCGTGGGTGGTGATGATGGGATGAGACGTACGTATGTTGCTGTACATCTCTTTTCTCAAGCAGCTCTCTTAGAGACGAAGACCCAGGAGTTATGGGTTTAGTGACCCGGGAGCGTGGCTATTGCATGACCACTGGTAAGCCCGCCTAGATACCGGCTCTCACCTGGGGTGATACTGGTGCGCGATACTGGGATTGAACCAGTGACCTCTTCCGTGTCAGGGAAGCGCTCTCCCGCTGAGCTAATCGCGCCGGGATCAAAAGCTGGAGGTGGAGACGGGAATCGAACCCGTGTGCACGGCTTTGCAGGCCGTTGCCTCACCACTCGGCCACTCCACCGCTGGGATTGATGCCACTTGCACCTTCGAGCGGATGACGGGATTCGAACCCGCGACCCTCACCTTGGCAAGGTGATGCGCTACCAACTGCGCTACATCCGCGCGCCTCGGACGAGATCGTCGCCCGTTGCGAAGCACGACGATAGTCGACGTGAGCGGGCACATACAAATTTCTCGGTACGAGCCGCGTCCAGGCTAGCGCAGACCCCGACAGGCGCACGCGGCCCATACTGGGGAGCCGGTCCGTGCTAGTCTTCGACGTCGTTCGCCTCTCGGCGCCGGTCCCGTGGCTCAGTGGGAGAGCGTCCGCTTCACACGCGGAAGGTCGCTGGTTCGATCCCAGCCGGGACCACCACAAGTTGGCTGTTCGAGCCCAAATTTTCCCGCCATCGCCCCAGGTCATTCCGCGATATGGTGACACGACCAGTGCAAGGCGCACCGGCCTTACTCGCGAGGACAGAGATCGTCGATGGCCGACGTGGACGCAGAGGCGATCCAGCAGGATCTGATCGCCGGGGTCGCCGCGGAACTCGACTTCGAGGATGTCGAGGAGATCGGGCGCGGGGGATTCGGGGTCGTCTACCGTTGCGCCCAGCCTGAGCTCGACCGCCGGGTGGCGGTCAAGGTACTCACCAACGACCTTGACCCCGACAACCTCGACCGCTTCCTGCGCGAGCAGCGCGCTATGGGCCGGCTCTCCGGTCACCCGCACATCGTCACGGTCCTGCAGGCCGGCACCACCCGCAGCGGCCGGCCGTTCATCGTCATGCCCTACCACGACAAGGGGTCGCTGTGGGGCCTGGTCAGCGGCCAGGGTCCCCTGCCCTGGCCCGAGGTGCTCAGCATCGGCGTCAAGCTCGCCGGGGCGCTGGAGGCCGCGCACCGCTCCGGCATTCTGCACCGCGACGTGAAGCCGGGAAACGTCCTGCTGACCGACTACGGCGAGCCGCAG
>NZ_LZJB01000554.1:0-563 GCF_001666895.1 Mycobacterium sp. E3298 | reverse complement strand
GCGTGTCCGCCCGGATGATGCCGCGCGCCAGCAGGTATCCCGACAGCGCGCCGGCCGCGGCGCCACTGGTCACCGGCCCGCGTCCGATGCCACGGACACCGGGGATCATCAGCAGCGAGCCCATCGCCGTTGCGCCCGCCGAGATCCCGACGCCGCGCTGGGCGGCGGCCCGGGCGGCCGGGAGCGCGTGCAGCACCCGCCAGGCCGCCCCCAGGTCGGGCAGCAGCAGGTCGGCGTACCACGGCGGGGGACCGTCGCCGGGCTCGGGCATCATGCCAAGCGCCACGTCGGCAGACCAAATGGCTTGCGCCCCCGGCGATGACAGCACGGCGACTGTGCGGCCCGCCTCGTGCAGGTCCGCCACGGCACCGGCCAGCGCGTCGTCGACGGAACCCCGCCCCAGCGGCCGGATCTCGTCGAACGCGGGCCGCAGCTCGCCCAGCGAATCGTCCTCGACCGAAACCAGTTCCGATCCCGTCCGGTGTGCCTCGCCGACGACGGCCGACGCCAACGGGTCGTGCGTGAAGCAGAACAGCGCCTCGACTTCCGCGTCCGGCGCGCTG
>NZ_LZJB01000553.1:0-11110 GCF_001666895.1 Mycobacterium sp. E3298 | reverse complement strand
GCATGCGGTTGCAGCAACTCGCCGACCAATTCTTCTCCGGCGGAGACCATCTGGACGACCCCGTGCTCGCCGCGGTCACCCACACCGCCCGCCGCTACCGCATCGGCACCGAGCTGTTCGACGACTTCCTGGCGTCGATGCGGATGGACCTGACGGTCACCGATTATCCCGACCGCGGTGCGCTCAACCTATACATGCGTGGATCCGCCGAAGCCATTGGCCTGCAGGTTCTTCCGGTCCTGGGCACCGTGGCGCCGGTCGAGGAGACCGCGCCCTACGCCGCGGCGCTGGGTAGGGCGTTTCAGCTCACCAACTTCCTGCGCGACGTCGACGAAGACCTGTTGCGGCAGCGGGTCTACCTGCCGGCCGACGAGCTCGCCGCACACGGTGTGGATCGCGAGCTGCTGACCTGGTGTCACCGCAAGCGCCGCACCGACCCGCGGGTGCGCGAGGCGCTCGCCGCCCAGCACGAGATCACCCGCGAGACTTACCGATTCGCGGCCGCCGGCATCGGCATGCTGAGCCCGCGGTCGCGACCGTGCGTGGCGACCGCGGCGGCGCTGTACTCCGAAATCCTGGACCGCATCGAAGAGAGCGATTTCGCGGTGTTCAATCACCGGGCCACGGTCGGCAGAGCCCGACGGCTGCAGGTCGCCGGCATCGGGCTGATACGGTCGTGGCGGGCGCGCAGTAGTTCGCCCGGCGTTGCCGATGCCCCGGGGGCCGCATGACCGATCGCTGGCAGTATCTTCTGGTCCTCGCCGCATGCCTGGCGATCACCGCGCCCCTGGAGTTCTTCGGCCCCGGCGTCTACCGGCAATGGCGGCGGCTGGTGAAGGCCGTTCTGCCCGTGGCCGTGGCGTTTTTGGTCTGGGACGAGATCGCCATCGCCGCGCACGTGTGGACGTACAACGGCAAATACATCACCGGCCTGGACATCCCGTTCCGGGTGCCGATCGAAGAGGTGCTGTTCTTCATCGTCATTCCGATCTGCGCGCTGCTCACCTACAACGCCGTGAGCACCATCCTGGGCAGGGTCAACCGGCGGTGAGCGGCCTGGGTTATACCGTTCCGGCCGTCGCATCGGTATTCGCCGTGTGCGCACTGGAATTGGCGGTGTTGCGCACCGGGCTCTTCCGACGGCCGGCGTACTGGCTGTCGATGCTGATCATTCTCGGGTTCCAGGTTCCGGTCGACGGATGGCTGACCAAGCTCAGTTCCCCCATCGTCAGCTACGACCCCCGCCACATCACCGGCCTGCGCTTCCCTTTCGACATCCCGGTCGAGGATTTCTTGTTCGGCTTCGCACTCGCCACCGCGGTGCTGCTGGGATGGGAACGCCAACGTGCGCGTCGGTGAAGCCGGCCCGACCCCCGGCGAACTGTCGGCCGCCTTCGACGCCGGAGCGGCGGCGTACGACGGGCTGGTGGGTGCCAGCCCCGGCTATCACAACCAATTGCTTCTCTCCGCCCGCCGCATGCGAATACGTGACCGCGGCAAGGGCTTACGCCTGCTCGACGCCGGCTGCGGCACGGGCGCGTCGACGGCCGCGCTGCTGGCCGTCGCCCCGGAGGCCGAGATCGTCGCCGTCGACGCGTCGCGGGGCATGCTCGACGCTGCGGCCGCGAAGGCCTGGCCCCGGTCGGTGCGATTCGTGCACGCCCCCGTCGAGCAACTGGCCGAGCACGGGATCACCGGGCCGTTCGACGGAATTCTGGCCGCCTACCTGATCCGCAACCTCGCCGACCGGGACGGCCAATTGCGGAAACTCCGGGCCCTGCTGCGACCCGGTGCCACACTCGCGGTGCACGAGTACTCGGTGCGCGACTCCCCCGCCGCCACCGGAATCTGGCACGCCGTGTGCTGGGGCATCATCATTCCCGCCGGATGGTGGCGCACCCGCGACGCGGCGCTGTACCGCTACCTGTGGCGCAGCGTGCTCGAGTTCGACGGCGCGGCCCGATTCCGGGACCGCCTCGCCGACGCGGGCTTCACCGCCGTGCACAGCGAAACGATGCCGGGCTGGGAGGCCAACATCGTGCACACCTTCCTGGCGGACGCGCCGCTATGACGGCCCTCGGCACCGATCGCCGGCGCGAAACATTCGCCGCACCAACCGGATTCCCGGATGCCGGAGCGCTGGCGTCACGACCCCGAGTGGTCGTCGTGGGCGGCGGCATCGCGGGGCTGGCCGCTGCCACCGGCCTGGCCGAACGCGGCGTCGCCGTCGAACTGATCGAGCGCGAACACTACCTCGGCGGCCGGGTCGGCGGCTGGACCGAACGCGAAAACGGGACCGACCTCGCCATGAATCGGGGCTTCCACGCGTTCTTTCGGCAGTACTACAACCTGCGCGCCCTGCTCCGCCGCATCGAACCGCAACTGCGGATGCTCACACCCGTCGACGACTATCCGCTCATCGACGGCGCGGGGCGGCGCGACACATTCCGGGGGCTACCACGCACCCCACCCTGGAACGCGGTGGCCTTCGCCGCCCGCAGCCCGACCTTCCGGCTTCGCGACTTCCTGCAGATCGACGCTCGCGCGGCCGCGCCGCTGGCTGCGGTGTCGGTGCCCGGGATCTACGAGCGCCTCGACCACTTCGATGCCGCGACATTCCTCAAGAGCATCCGATTCCCCGAAGCAGCAAGGCATCTGGCGTTCGAGGTGTTCTCCCGCAGCTTCTTCGCCGACCCTTCGAAGCTGTCCGCGGCCGAGTTGGCGGCGATGTTTCACATCTACTTCCTCGGCTCGTCCGAAGGCCTGATCTTCGATGTGCCCACGTCGAACTACGACACCGCCCTCTGGCAGCCGCTGCGCCGATACCTCGAGGCGCGGGGCGTCGGGTTTCGCCTCGGCACCAGCGCCGCTCGCATCGAGGCCGGCTCGGCGGAGCCGTTTCGGGTGTGGACGGATTCGGGTGAGCGCCTAGACGCGGACGCCGCCGTGCTGGCCACCGATGTGGCCGGCCTGCAGCGTGTCGTGGGTGCATCGACCGGGCTGGCCACGGACGACTGGCGCGCACAGATCGCGCGGCTGCGGACGGCGCCGCCCTTCGCGGTCCACCGGCTGTGGCTCGATCGCCCCGTCGAGGCGCAGCGGCAGGCGTTTTTGGGCACGGCCGGCCACGAGCCACTGGACAACATCAGCGTGCTGGAGCGCTACGAACGCCAGGCCGCCGAGTGGTCGCGTGCGCACCACGGTTCCGTCGTCGAACTGCATTCCTACGCACTCGACGCCGCGCCGTCCCGCGCGGCGGCGCTGCGCCAGCTGCGCAAGGTGTACCCGGAAACCGCGGCGGCGCAGGTCGTTTGCGAGCGACTGCTGCACCGCAGCGATTGCCCGCTGTTTGCGCCCGGCTCCTATGCGGACCGCCCGGCGGTGGTCAGCCCCCAGCCGGGCCTGCTGTTGGCCGGCGACGCCGTCCGCATCGACTTGCCGGTCGCGCTGATGGAGCGCGCCGCCACGACCGGTTGGTGCGCCGCGAACCATTTGCTGAGAAGATGGGGACTGGCCGGGCACCCGTTGGTCACCGTACCCACCCGAGGCCGGTCAGCCCTGTTGCGATGGCTCGCCACCCGCGAAGGATCCACTCAACGATGAATATTCGCGAACAGCTCCAGCACCTATGGCCGGGCGCGCGGACCAAAGATTGGCCGCTGCAAGTGATTCCGCGCACCCCGTGGGCCGACCAGCGCCCGACCTACCGCGAGGCGCAGCCCGCCATCATCGACGGCGCGCTGAAACGGGCCCAGGGCAGGCCCACCGGGAACTGGTTCGCGTTCGCCGGCAGCGCCGATGTCCGCCCCGGGCGGCCGTTCGGCGCCCGGATCGCCGGGGTTGACATCGTCGCCTGGCGCGATGACGAGCGCCGGCTCCGCGTCGGTCCGCGCGGTTGCCCCCACCTGGGGGCGGATCTGGCCACCGGGACGGTGCACGACGGCACGCTGATCTGCCGATGGCACGGACTTACCCTGGACGGCCGGGCGCGCGAATTCGGCTGGAGCCCGTTGCCCGGCCACGACGACGGTGTCCTGGTGTGGGTTCGGCTCGACAAGGCGGGCGGCGAAGAGCCGTCGGCCGAACCGGTGATACCGGCCCGGCCGACCGGGGACACCCTGGCCGCCGTCGCCCGGATGGCGGGCGTGTGCGAGCCCGCCGACATCATCGCCAACCGGCTGGATCCCTGGCACGGTGCCTGGTTCCACCCCTATTCGTTCACCCGGCTCGAAGTGCTCACCACCCCAACCGAAACCGTCGATCGCTTCTTGGTGGCGGTGACCTTCAGGATGGGCCGCCTCGGCGTTCCGGTCGTCGCGGAATTCAGCTGCCCGGAGGCCCGCACGATCGTCATGCGCATCGTGGACGGCGAGGGAACCGGCAGTACTGTCGAAACCCACGCCACGCCAATCGGATCGGGCCCCGACGGCCTCCCCCGCACCGCCGTGCTGGAAGCCACCATCGCGCATTCGGACCGGCCGGGGTTCGCGCGCGCGTCGCGGGCCGCCCCCGTGGTCGCCCCTCTTATGCGCTTCGCGGCCAACAGGCTCTGGCGCGACGACCTCGCCTACGCCGAGCGCCGCTACCAGGTACGCGCCGGCCTCGGCTGACGGGGAAATCGCCGTGCGGAAAGGGTATGTCGCCGCCGTCGTCCTGACCGTTGCCGTGCACCTCGCCTACCTGGCCTACGTGCCGGTCGGCGGCTTCCTCGCGCTGCGCTGGCCGCGCACCATCGTGCTGCACCGGGCGGCCGTCGTCTGGGGCGTCGCCGTTGTCGCGCTCAAGCTGCCCTGCCCGTTGACGTCGGCGGAATCGTGGGCGCGTCGCCGCGCCGGGATGGATCCCCTGCCCACCACCGGGTTCGTCGACCGCTATGTCGCGGGCCTGCTGGTGCCGTCCGGCCGCGTCGGTGTCGCGCAGGCATTCGCGTTTCTATGGGCCGCCATCTCCTGGGGCCTGTTCGAGCGGCGCGTCAGCCGCTGAGGCCGGGCTGTGCCGCGGGACCGCCGGCGGCCGCCGAATCCGTGACGGGCGGCGCCGCTTCGTGCTGAGGCCGACGGGATTTGCGCTGCCACAACGCCCACGTGGCAACCGAAACCGCGACGGCCGAGAGGATCAAGGTCGGCCAGAGCGCCAGCTGCGCCAGCCACAAGTCGCGCTGCAGGCGCACCACGGTGCGCCGGCCACGCCAGACGCGCCTCGGCATCTCTTTGACAGTCATCGCAGCTCTCATACCCCGGAGCGGGCGAATCAAACGCCACCGCGCGAGAGGATTTCGCGCTTCAAGGGGTTTGGCTCACCGCGCTGGGGGCTAGTCACCAGCATGAGCACTGAATCGCGCGTTCCCACCGAGCCGTCATCGCGATCGTTCACCCGGCTAGCGGCCGCATGGTGGGCCCTCGTGGTCGGCCTGCTGATCCTGATCGTGCTGCTCATCTTCGTCGCGCAGAATACGGACTCGATAACCGTGCACTTCCTCGCTTTCCACTGGAACCTGCCGGTCGGAGTTGGCTACCTGCTGTCGGCGGTGGCCGGCGCCACAACGACGGTGCTCGTCGGCGCCGCCCGGATGATCCAACTGCGCAGGGCGGCCAAAAAGCAGCTCAAGGCGCTTTGATTCTCGCGGCGCGCAAAACCCTTCCTCAGCAAAGCATTCCCGAATGCGTCCTCTGGCGCGTCCGCAGTCTGACCAGTAATTTAAATATTAATTAAATTAAACGGCTAGACCCCGCGCGGCGATTCGGTTCAGGTTTCACCGGGAATGCCACAGCGACAGGGCGGGAGGAACTCATGGGCCACAACGGAACAAGTGATGCGGTCGCGCAGGCGGTGGGCAAAGTCACCGAGGCTCTGGAGACCGTCGAGCGCGCCCGCGGACATCTGTATTCGTTCCATCAGCTGACCGGGCGCGCCGACCTGCAACTCGACGACGCGGTGGCCCGGCTGAAGGAGATCGGACACGCCGAGCTGGCCCAGCACATCAGCCGGGAACTCGTCGGGCGCAACGTGTTACCGGGTCGGTGGACCTTCCAGGTGGTCGACGACTACGACGACGGCTACTACCGCTGTTTCCGCGAGATCGAGCGGCTGGTGCGCGACCGGCTCACCGAAGGACGTCGCCATGTCCACGAAGCGCAGCTCAAGGAACGCCGGCGCACGGCGGGACATCCCGCCCACACCGCCACCCCCGACGACCACTCGGCGAAGGAGTGAATTGATGCATTGCGTCGTGTTCGGCGCCACGGGATACCTGGGGACGCGGCTCATCCCGCAGCTGCTCGCGAGCGGGCACTCCGTGCGCGTGCTGGCGCGCGACCCGGCCAAGCTCGACGACGTTGCATGGCGGGCAGATGTCGAGGTCGTTCAGGGCGACGTCATCGACGCCGGCGCCGTGCGGCGGGCACTCGACGGTCAGCAGGTCCTGTACTACCTCGTGCATTCGCTGATGCGCTCCGATTTCGTCGACTTCGACCAGCGCGCCGCACGCAACGTGGCGGAGTGCGCAAACCAGGCGGGCCTGTCGCGCATCGTCTACGTCGGCGGCATCACGCCCGACGGGCAGCGGCTCTCCGACCATCTGGCCTCACGCGCCCAAGTGGGGCTGCTCCTGCGGGTTTCGGGCGTGCCGACCGTCGAATTGCGCGCGGCCGCCATCATCGGGGCGGGCTCGGCCAGCTTCGAAATGCTGCGGTACCTCACCGAGCGCCTGCCGCTGATCGTCGCCCCACGCTGGCTGAGGACCTGCGTCCAACCCATCGCCGTGCGCGACGCGCTTTACTACCTGCTGCACGCGGCCGAGTTGCCCTGCGACGTGAACCGGCCTTTCGACATCGGCGGACCCGACCGCTTCACCTACACGGAGATGATCCGCAAATACGCCGTGATCGCGGGCCTGCCCCGGCGGCCCGCGGTCCCGGTGCCGCTGTTGAGCCCGCGGCTGTCGGCGCCGTTCGTGGACCTGCTCACCCCACTCCCCCGTCAGCTGGCCGTTTCGTTGATGGAGTCGCTGGAAAACGACGTGGTGTGCGCCAATCACGACATCGCCCGCTACATCCCCGATCCCGAGGGCGGGCTGACGCACTACGAAGAGGCCGTCGAACTTGCCCTGGCGCACGTGCGCGAACAGGACCTGCGCACCCGGTGGTCCCGCGCCGACACCAACGGTGCGCCTTCCCGACCGCTGCCGACCGACCCGCAATGGTCGGGCGGATCGCTGTACGAGGATGTGCGCCAACGCAATAGCCGCACGGACGCCGAGACGCTCTGGCGTGCCATCCAAACCGCCGTCGCCGAGCGCAACTGGTCGGCGTTCCCCCTGGAATGGCCCTTGCGCGGATGGATCAACGGCACGCTCGGGGCCCTCCGGCCGCGGCGCCGGACGCTCGACGGGCAGAAGTTGCACGAGGGCGAGGCCCTGGACTGGTGGCGGGTGGAGCGCATCGACACCCCTCGGCTGCTGCGATTGCGCGCCGACCTCCCCCTGCCCGGGCGCCTGTGGCTCGAGCTGTCGGCGAGCGCTGACGACAACGGCGGCTCCCGGTACCACCAACGGGCCCTCTTTCAGCCCTACGGGCTTGCGGGGCAACTTTTTTGGAACACGTCGGCACCGTATCGCGACGTGGTGTTCGGCGGCATTGCGCGCGACGTCACGGCCACGGCACGCGGCGGCGTGACCCGGGAGGCGGCTCCGTCGCACTGTTGAAAGGAGAGCGAGATGACCGACAAGGAATTCCACAAGGGCGACAAGGTCGAGTGGAAGAGCCACGGCAGCAACGTTCGCGGGACGGTGGAGGCCGAAATCACCTCCGACACCGAAGCCGCCGGACGCACCGTGCGGGCGTCCAAGGACGAGCCTCAGTACCGGGTGCGCAGCGACAAGACGGGCGCTGACGCGGTGCACAAGCCGGGCGCGCTACGCCGAGCGGACTGATCGATGGCCGACGAGGACGAGAAAGCCACCTGGGACCGCTTCGAGAAGACGGTCAACATGACCGCTCGCGAGCTGGAAAAATGGCTCGCCACCGAGGAATCGCAGCGCGTGGGACAGAGGCAGGGCGGCGACGAGTCGACCGGGCACGCCAGTGGGCGCCGCATTGTCGCGATACTCAAGACCAAACGGAGCGACCTCGGGCCCGACGAGTACGCGCACATGCGCAAGGTCGTCGGCTACGCCAATCGCCACCTGGCCCAACGCCCCCAGGGCGACATCCGCGAAAGCGCATGGCGGTACTCCCTGATGAACTGGGGGCACGACCCGACGAAGTCCTGAGCGCGCACGGCGGTCCCCTCGGCGTCCGCGTGTTCGCCGACCAATCCGGTGCAAATGCGAGACACTTATCGGGGTTCGCGGCGCGCGTGTGGCGGTCGCCGATACGCTGGTCGGCGAATCTCGCAAGAAGGACACCGATAAGTGACCAAGCGCGGCGCCGCAGACCGGCGAATGGACCGAGCCGAACTCGAGAAGTTGATGTCGGCCGACATGCGCGCACTCACGGCGCAATCGGACCGCATCGGCCGACACTTCGCCCGCCAGAACGACGTCGGTGGCACCGACTTACACGCCTTGTTGCACATCATGGTCGCCGAGACGGCCGGAACGCCGCTGACGCCGGCGCAGTTGCGGCAGCGCCTGGACGTGTCGCCCGCCGCCATCACGTACCTGGTGGACCGGATGATCGACTCCGGCCACCTGCGGCGTGAGCCGGATCCCGACGACCGGCGCAAGACGCTGCTGCGCTACGAGGAATCGGGCATGGCGCTGGCCCGCTCGTTCTTCACCCCCCTCGGCGCGCACCTGCACGAGGCCCTCGCCGACGTGCCCGACCGCGATCTGACCGTCGCACACCGAGTTTTCCAGGCGATGATGGCGGCGATGTCCACCTTCGAAGCGCAACTCGCCACCCCAGGCTCCAAACCCCCGGAGACGGACGGAAAGCGCGGCCCCAGCAGGGCCCGCCGCCGTCCGGTGCACACCGGCGACAAACCCGCCTAGGACACCGGCCGACGGGCCGCGGAGCCAAGCACCCGCTGCTCGATCAGCTCGGCCCCGCGCCGCACCCCGCCCGTTGCGGCGAATCCGGCGGCCACCCGGCGGGCGCCGTCCGTCATCGTGGTCGCCTCGCGCACCTTCGCCCTCAGCCGCGCCGGCGTGAGGCTCTTGGCCGCCAGCCGGGTGCCGCAGCGAGCGACCTCCACACGCCGGGCGACTTCCGCCTGGTCGCGCGCGAACGGCACGACGCAGACGGGCACGCCGCGGTCGAGGGCCTTCAGCGTCGTGCCCATCCCGCCGTGGGTGATGGCGCAGCTGGCCCGCCGCAACAGGGCCGCGTGCGGGACGAAGCGGCAGACGGTCGCATTCGCCGGCTTGGGGAGGTCCGGCGGGATGCCGGCCGGAAACGTCGCCACCACGTGGACGGGCTCGTCGGCCAGCGCCCGCAACGCGATCCGTCCGAGGGCGGCGTCGGGCTGCCTGATCGATGACGTGTTCACCAGCACCACCGGCCGGTTGATGTCAGCGACCCACTCAGGCGTGGTTGCCTGCGCGGGTTCGAACACGCACGCGCCGATGTGGTGAACCAAACCGGCCCATCCCGGGTGGGGATACTCGAAGGGCTCGCCGCCGACGGCCAGCAACAGCGGTGCCCGCCGCACGAAGTCGTCGACCGACACGACCGGCGACAGCCCCAGCCCGGCGCGAATCTCGTTGACCCGCGGCAGCATTGGGCGGTCGAAAAGATACCGGACGATCGGCCGCACCGAGGCGTCGCGCAGTTCGCCGAGAATGCCCGGCAGTGGGCGCAGCCCGGGACCGAACGGCGGCACGCCGCGAGACCGCAGGTAGGGCGTGAACGGCGAGAACACCAGCCACGGCGTATCGCCTGCCTCCGCGGCCGACATGGCCCCCCAGCAGTTCGCGTCGACAATGACCGCATCCGGCCGGACGGCGGACACGGCCCGTCGCAAATCCTCGACTTCGAGTGCCGCGCGCCGGCACAACACATCGATGGTCAGCTTCAGCACTCCCAGTGCGTTTCGGGCGCGCCAGTCCTCACCGACGATCGACTCGATCGCGGGATCGACCGGCTCGGCGTGGACGCCGACCGCGCGCATCGTCGCGACGCCACCCGCCATGGTGCGTGCATGCACCTCATGACCGCGGCCGGCGAGTTCGGTCAGCAGGGCGCCGGCCGGCAACAGGTGGCCCAGGGCCGGCGATCCATAGGCCAGTATCACCGCCATGTCGCACCCAGCTATGGGACGGGAGTCAGGTCGACCGCGCGCAGGGCGGAAAGGGTTGCTGCGCCACAGCCGTGCAGGCAGACGCGAAGTTCATCGATGAACGGCTGCAGCCAATCGACAACGGCCGCAGCGGAATCGATCGCGGCCGGCAGCAAAGGTCGTGCCACCGCCACGACATCGGCTCCCAATGCGAGCGCCTTGGCCGCGTCCATGCCGGTGCGGATCCCGCCGGAAGCCACCAGCGGGATGTCCGGCAGCACCTCACGCACCTCCACGATCGCCCGCGCCGTCGGGATGCCCCAGTCGGCCAGGTGGGGATAACGCAGCTCGCCGTAGCGGACGAACTGCTCGACCCGCGACCACGAGGTGCCACCGGCGCCCGCGACGTCTATGCCGGCGACCGGCAGATTCCCCTCGGCCCCAACCAATTCCGCGGCGGCCGTCCCGCCGATGCCGTGACCGACCTCCTTGAGCAGCACCGGGCATTCTATCGCGTCGGCAGCGTCCCGCAGCCGGGCCAACGAGCCGGAGAAGTCGGTGTCACCGTTGCGCTGGATCGCCTCCTGCAACGGATTGGTGTGCACCGCAAGCGCATCGGCGCCCACCCGCTCCAAAGCCTTTGCCAGGTCGGGCACGGCGGCCTTCGTCAGTTGGGCCAGGCCGATGTTGCCGAACAGCAAGACATCCGGGGCCACGTCGCGGACGGTGAAGCTGGCCGCGGCCCGTTCGCCCAGCGCACTGTCCAGCATGATCCGCTGGGAGCCGAGCATCATCCCGATGCCGAGTTGCTGAGCGGCCGCGGCCAGATTCCTGTTGATGGTCCCCGACAACTCGGCACCGCCGGTCATCGCGCCGATCAGGACCGGGAAGC
>NZ_LZJB01000552.1:0-7780 GCF_001666895.1 Mycobacterium sp. E3298 | reverse complement strand
CGCCGCCATCGGTCTGGGTGAAGCGCACGTAGCCGTTCTCCTCGAGCTCGTCGGCCAGCTCCGGGCCGCCGGATTCGACGATCCGGCCCCCGACGAACACGTGCACGAATTGCGGGCGGATGTAGCGCAGGATCCGGGTGTAGTGGGTGATCAACAGAATGCCGCCGTGCTCGGCCTCGGCGTAGCGGTTCACGCCCTCGCTGACCACCCGCAGCGCGTCCACGTCCAGGCCGGAGTCGGTCTCGTCGAGGATGGCGATCTTGGGCTTGAGCAGCCCAAGCTGCAAAATCTCGTGGCGCTTCTTCTCGCCGCCGGAAAACCCTTCGTTGACACTGCGTTCGGCGAACGCCGGGTCGATGTCCAGGTCGGCCATGGCGGCCTTGACCTCCTTGACCCAGTGCCGCAGTTTCGGCGGCTCGCCGCGGACGGCGGTGGCGGCGCTGCGCAAAAAGTTCGACATCGACACGCCGGGCACCTCGACGGGGTACTGCATGGCCAAAAACAGGCCGGCGCGGGCACGTTCGTCGATGCTCATGTCCAGCACGTTCTCGCCGTCGAGCGTGATCGACCCGGACGTCACCCGATACTTCGGGTGGCCGGCGATGGCGTAGGACAGCGTGGACTTGCCCGAGCCGTTGGGGCCCATGACCGCATGCGTCTCACCGGACTTGACGGTCAGGTTGACACCGTTGAGGATTCCGATCTCGCGGCTGCCCTCGGGGGCGTTGGGATCTTCGACGCTTACGTGCAGGTCTTTAATTTCCAAAGTCGTCATGACGCTGTTGTCTTCTCCGTGATTTCCAGTTCGTGTTCGATGGCGGCGGTCAGGCGTTCGCGGATCTCCGGCACGGCGATCTTGGCGATGATCTCGCCGAAGAACCCGCGCACCACCAGCCGGCGCGCCTGGTCCTCGGGGATGCCGCGGGCCCGCAGGTAGAACAGTTGCTCGTCGTCGAAGCGTCCGGTGGCGCTGGCGTGCCCGGCCCCGACGATCTCGCCGGTCTCGATCTCCAGGTTGGGCACCGAGTCGGCACGCGCCCCGTCGGTGAGCACGAGGTTGCGGTTCACCTCGAAGGTGTCGGTGTCGGTGGCTTCGGCGCGGATCAGCACGTCGCCGACCCAGACGGTGTGTGCATCGGGCAGCTGCGAAGACGGATCCCCTTGCAGCGCACCCTTGTACAGCACGTTCGACTTGCAGTTGGGTTGCGCATGGTCGACCAGCAAGCGCGATTCGAGGTGCTGCCCGTCGTCGGCGAAGTACAAGCCGAGCAGCTCGGCATCCCCGCCCGGGGCGGCGTAGCGCACGTTGGCCGACATCCGCACCACCTCGCCACCCAGGGTGACGGCGACGTGGCGCAGCACCGCGTCCTTGCCCAGCTTCGCGTGATGCGCGCTGACGTGGACCATGTCGTCGGCCCAGTCCGCGACCCACACCACGGTGAGGCGGGCGGCGTCGCCGACGATGAACTCGACGTTGTCGGCGTAGGTTCCGCTCCCGCGGTGGTCGATCACCACGACCGCCTCGCCGAGTTCGGCGACGCTGATCTGCAGATGCCCGTAGGCCACGGCCCCGGCACCCGGACCCGTCACGGTGATGTTGACCGGCTCGGCGACCTGCACGTCCCGACCGACGCTTACCAGCGTCGCGGAATTGAACGACGAAAACGCTTGCGCGGCAACCCGGTCGGTGGGCACACCGGCACGGCCCAGCCGCTCGTCGCCGCGGCGCACGGTCTCGACCCGCACGCCCGGTTGCTCGCCTACGCCGATCTGCGCCCTGCCGGTGGCCTGAGCCGAGCCGTCGTGCAGCCCGCGCAGCCGCCGCAGCGGGGTGAACCGCCAGATCTCGTCACGCCCGCTGGGCACCTCGAAGGCGTCGACGTCGAAGGACGCGAACAATTCGCCCTTGTTCAGGGCAGCAGCAGAGGCGGTCATCCGACCGCGCCCTCCATCTGCAACTCGATGAGCCGGTTGAGCTCCAGGGCGTACTCCATCGGCAGCTCTTTGGCGATCGGCTCGACGAAGCCGCGCACCACCATCGCCATCGCCTCGTCCTCGGTCAGACCGCGGCTCATCAGGTAGAACAGCTGGTTGTCGCTGACCTTGGACACCGTGGCCTCGTGCCCCATCGTGACGTCGTCCTCGCGGATGTCGACGTAGGGATAGGTGTCGCTGCGGCTGATCGTATCGACCAGCAGCGCATCGCATTTCACGCTGGAACGCGACCCGTGCGCGCCCTTGTTCACCTGCACCAGGCCGCGGTAGGAGGTGCGGCCGCCACCGCGGGCCACCGACTTGGAGACGATGTTGCTCGACGTGTTGGGCGCCAGGTGCAGCATCTTGGCGCCGGCGTCCTGGTGCTGACCCTCCCCGGCGAACGCGACCGAGAGCACCTCACCCTTGGCGTGCTCGCCGGTCATCCAGACGGCCGGGTACTTCATGGTCACCTTGGAGCCGATGTTGCCGTCGACCCACTCCATGGTGGCGCCGGCCTCGGCGCGGGCCCGCTTGGTGACCAGGTTGTAGACGTTGTTCGACCAGTTCTGGATCGTCGTGTAACGGCAACGGCCACCTGGCTTCACGATGATCTCCACCACCGCCGAGTGCAACGAGTCCGACGTGTAGATGGGCGCGGTGCAGCCCTCCACGTAATGCACGTACGCGTTTTCGTCGACGATGATCAGGGTCCGCTCGAACTGGCCCATGTTCTCGGTGTTGATCCGGAAGTAGGCCTGCAGCGGGATGTCGACGTGCACGCCCGGCGGAACGTAGATGAAGGATCCGCCACTCCACACCGCGGTGTTCAGCGCGGAGAACTTGTTGTCCCCGGCCGGGATCACGGTGCCGAAGTACTGCTGGAAGAGCTCGGGGTGTTCCCGCAGCCCGGTGTCGGTGTCGAGGAAGATGACGCCCTGCGATTCCAGGTCCTCGCGGATCTGGTGGTACACCACCTCGGACTCGTACTGGGCGGCCACACCGGCGACCAGCCGCTGCTTCTCGGCCTCGGGGATGCCCAGCCGGTCGTAGGTGTTCCGGATGTCCTCGGGCAGGTCATCCCACGAGGCGGCCTGCTTCTCGGTGGACCGCACGAAGTACTTGATGTTGTCGAAGTCGATGCCGGCGAGGTTCGAGCCCCACGTCGGCATCGGCTTGCGATCGAAGATGCGCAGCGCCTTCAGCCGGGTCTGCAGCATCCATTCGGGCTCGTTCTTCTTCGCCGAGATGTCGCGGACCACCGCCTCCGAGAGCCCGCGCTGGGCGCTGGCTCCGGCGACGTCGGAGTCCGCCCAGCCGTAGCCGTAGCGGCCCAGCGACGCGATCGTCTGCTCCTGGGTCAACGGCTCTGCTTCTCCCGCTTTGAAGGCCTTCTCGGCCTCTGGCGTGAGGGTCATAACGACGCTCCTTCGATGCTCGTGGTGTCGCGACGCGGGCTGGGCGCCGGGGTAAGAGGTACGTGGGTGGTGCAGGCGCAGTTGCCGTTGACGATGGTCGCCAACCGCTGCACGTGGGTTCCGAGCACCTCGGCCATGGCCTGCTGCTCGGCTTCACACAGTTCCGGGAACTCCTCGGCGACGTGCGACACCGGGCAGTGGTGCTGGCAGATCTGCACGCCGTGGATCGGGCCGCCGACCCGCGTTGTGGTGGCGACGTAACCGGCCTTGGTCAGCGCGCCGGCCACCCGCTCCGCGGCCGCCTCGACTTCGGCGTCGTCGTCGCCCTCAGCCGACGGTACGCCGGCCAGGATCGAGTCGATCCGCTGCCGGGCGAACGTGCGGACGGCGTCCTCGCCGCCGATTTCCCGCAGCTGCCGCATGGCCGCCGCGGCGAGGTCGTCGTAGGCGTGCTCGAGCTTGGCGCGGCCCCCGGCGGTGAGCCGGAACCGCTTGGCGGGGCGCCCGCGACCGACCTGCTGCCAGGACGCGGCGGGCACCGACTCCGCGTCGCCCGCCTCGACCAGGGCGTCGAGGTGGCGTCGCACGCCGGCGGCCGCCAGCCCGAGCCGGTCACCGATCTCGCCGGCGGTGATCGATCCGGACTCCACCAGCAGGCGCACGATCGCGCGGCGGGTGTGGCCATCCGGCACCGCCGCGCCGACGGCGGCGTCGTCGAGGCCGGTTCGGATTTTCACAACACCAGTGTGACGCAATTCCGGGGATCGGTCTACCAAGGGTCCCCTGCGCGGGCGTTGCGCTGGTCACAGTCGGTATAAGCCGCGACCCGTTGCGCCACGCTCGCGATCGCCGCCGGGTTGGCAGGCGAGCGCGGCTACCCCGCCGGTTACGCTGCTCTGATGGCAGCCCGCCACCACGTGCTGAGCTCGTCGATCGCCAGCCTGCATGGCGACGAGCAGGCGGTGGGGACGCCGCTGAACGATACCGAGCTCACCGCGCTGCAGCGCACCCGCCTCTTCGGCGCGACCGGCACCATCCTGATGGCGATCGGCGCGCTGGGCGCCGGCGCCCGGCCCGTGGTCCAGGACCCGACCTTCGGGGTGCGGTTGCTCAACCTGCCGTCCCGGATTCAGACCGTGTCCCTGACGATGACGACCACCGGCGCGGTCATGATGGCGCTGGCCTGGCTGATGCTCGGACGCTTCGCCCTGGGCAGCAGGCGGATGTCTCGCGGCGACCTGGACCGCACCCTGCTGCTGTGGACGCTGCCGCTGCTGATCGCCCCGCCGATGTACAGCAAAGACGTCTACTCCTACCTGGCCCAGAGCCAGATCTCCCTGGAGGGGCTCGACCCCTATCGGGTGGGGCCGGCGTCCGGGCTCGGCCTGTCCCACGTCTTCACGCTGTCGGTCCCGACGCTGTGGCGGGAGACGCCGGCGCCCTACGGCCCGCTGTTCTTGTGGATCGGGCGCGGCATCTCGGCCATCACCGGGGAGAACATCGTCGCCGCCGTGCTGTGCCACCGGCTGGTCGAGCTGATCGGCGTCGGCCTGATCGTGTGGGCGACCCCTCGGCTGGCGCGGCGCTGCGGCGTCGCGGAGGTCAGCGCGCTGTGGCTGGGCGCGGCCAATCCGCTGCTCATCATGCATTTGGTCGCCGGCGTCCACAACGAGGCGCTGATGCTCGGGCTGATGCTGGCCGGCGCCGAGTTCGCGCTGCGCGGCATCGACTCGCCGCGGCTGTTTCCGGCCTCCTGGCGGCCCGGTCCCGACTGGGAACCGCTGGGCATGCTGCTGGCCGGCGCGGTCCTGATCGTGCTGTCGTCACAGGTCAAGCTGCCGTCGCTGCTGGCGCTCGGCTTCGTCACGATGGCGCTGGCGTACCGCTGCGGGGGCAACCTGCGGGCGCTGCTGCTGGCGGGCGGCGCGATGAGCGCGCTGTCGCTGGCAGTGATGGGGCTCGTCGGCTGGGCCAGCGGCCTCGGTTTCGGCTGGATCTACACGCTGGGCACCGCCAACGTCGTGCGCAGCTGGATGTCGCCGCCGACGCTGCTCGCCCTGGGCACCGGGCAGGTGGGCATCCTGCTGGGGCTGGGCGACCACACCACCGCGGTGCTGGGGCTCACCCGCGCCATCGGTGTGCTGATCATCACGGTGATGGTCGGCTGGTTGTTGGTGGCCGTCTTCCGCGGCCGGTTGCATCCGATCGGCGGCCTGGGCGTGGCGCTCGGCGTCACGGTGCTGCTGTTCCCCGTCGTGCAGCCCTGGTATCTGCTCTGGGCGATCATCCCGCTCGCCGCCTGGGCCACCCGCAGCGGTTTCCGCATCGCGGTCATCGTCATCACACTGGTCGTCGGCATCTTCGGCCCGACCGCCAACGGCGATCGCTTCGCGCTGTTCCAGATCGTGGACGCGACCCTGGCCAGCACCGTGATCGTCGCGGTGCTCATCGCGGTGACCTACACCCGCCTGCCGTGGCGGCGACTCCCGGCCGACAGCGCCGAGACGCAAGGGACGACGGCCGAACCGGCGCCGGCGCCCACGACCGCCGAGACCCCCCGCCCGGCGGCGGTGTCTGACGCCTACGCTGATTCCACGTGAGCCGCGCCGACGACGATGCAGTGGGGGTACCGCCCGCTTGCGGGGGACGAAGCGATGAGGTGGGGGCAACTCCCGCTCGCGGCGGAGAGCGGCGCTCGTGAGCTCGGACGTTCCTGAAACGGTCGTGCGGCTGCGCGGGGTGAGCAAGCGTTACGGATCCACCACGGCCGTCGCCGATCTCGACCTCGAGGTGCATGCCGCCGAAGTGCTGGCCCTGCTGGGTCCCAACGGCGCGGGTAAGACCACGACGGTCGAAATGTGCGAGGGCTTCGTGCGCCCGGACGCCGGCACCATCGAGGTGCTCGGCCTGGACCCGATCGCCGACAACGCCCGCCTGCGCACCCGCATCGGCGTGATGCTGCAGGGCGGCGGCGGGTACCCGTCCGCGCGGGCGAGCGAGATGCTGAACCTGGTCGCCTCGTACGCCGCCGACCCACTGGACCCGGCGTGGCTGCTGGACACTCTGGGCCTCACCGACGCCGCCCGCACCACCTACCGACGGCTGTCCGGCGGCCAGCAGCAGCGGCTCGCCCTGGCCTGCGCCCTGGTCGGCCGCCCCGAGCTGGTCTTCCTCGACGAACCCACGGCGGGCATGGACGCCCACGCGCGGCTGCTGGTGTGGGAGCTGATCGACGCGCTGCGCCGCGACGGCGTGACGGTGCTGCTGACGACACACCAGCTCAAGGAGGCCGAGGAGCTCGCCGATCGGCTGGTCATCATCGATCACGGCGCGACCGTCGCCGCCGGCACGCCGGCCGAGCTGATGCGCGCCGGCGCCAAGGACGAGCTACGGTTCACCGCGCCGCCCCGACTCGACCTGTCGCTGCTGACCGCCGCGCTGCCGGAGGGGTACAAGGCCTCGGAGGTGACGCCGGGCGAGTACCTGGTCGAGGGTCCGGTCGATCCGCAGGTGCTGGCCACCGTCACCGCGTGGTGCGCGCGGATCGACGTGCTGGCCACCGACATGCGCGTCGAGCAGCGCAGCCTCGAGGACGTGTTCCTCGACCTGACCGGCAGGAAGTTGCGGCCTTGAAACTGGACAAGACCCAATCGAACGTCTTCCCCGCGGGAACCTTCACACCCGACCCCAGACCGAACGCCGTGCCGCGGATGCTGGCCGCGCAATTCGGCCTGGAGCTCAAGCTGCTGTTGCGCAACGGCGAGCAGCTGCTGCTGACCATGTTCATCCCGATCACGCTGCTGGTCGGGTTGACGCTCTTGCCGTTCGGCTCCTTCGGCCACAACCGCGCCGCCACCTTCGTCCCGGCCATCATGGCCCTCGCGGTGATCTCGACCGCGTTCACCGGACAGGCCATCGCGGTCGCCTTCGACCGCCGCTACGGCGCGCTCAAGCGGTTGGGCGCGACCCCGCTGCCGGTCTGGGGCATCATCGCCGGCAAGTCGCTGGCCGTGGTCACCGTCGTGTTCCTGCAGGCAATCTTGTTGGGCGCCATCGGGTTTGCGCTGGGCTGGCGGCCCGCGCCGGCCGCGCTGCTGCTCGGCGCGGCGGTCATCGCGCTGGGCACCGCGGGCTTCGCCGCGCTCGGGCTGTTGCTCGGCGGGACGCTACGGGCCGAGATCGTGCTGGCGGTGGCCAACCTGTTGTGGTTCGTGTTCGCCGGACTCGGCGCGCTGACCGTCGAAAGCGGGATGATCCCGACCGGGGTCAAGTGGGCGGCCCGGCTCACCCCCTCGGGTGCGCTCACCGAGGCCCTGTCGCGGGCGATGGTCCTGTCGGTCGACTGGTTCGGCATCGCCGTCCTGGCGGCGTGGGGCGCGGTCGCGGCG
>NZ_LZJB01000551.1:0-1862 GCF_001666895.1 Mycobacterium sp. E3298 | reverse complement strand
AGCGCCGAACTCGCGGAAAAGCTGTTAGCTTTACCCCACGTTCGCTCAAGACAGGTGGCAACGGAAGGGCTCGCGTGGGATCACTGCTGGTCGTTATCGCGATCGTGCTGTTCATCGCGTCCATCGTCGTACTCGTCATCGCTTTGCGACGCCCCAAGCAACCGAGTCCCCCACGCGGCCGCCAG
Source organism: Mycobacterium sp. E3298 (assembly GCF_001666895.1). NCBI lineage: Bacteria > Bacillati > Actinomycetota > Actinomycetes > Mycobacteriales > Mycobacteriaceae > Mycobacterium > Mycobacterium sp. E3298. Next base: position 1,677 of record NZ_LZJB01000551.1, on the reverse strand, counting down.
GATCCGCTCTCGTTCAACGCGATGCCGGAATTCGGTCCGCGGCAACTCGGCCCCGGCGCGATCGTCAGCTACGGCGGCGTCGACTACGTCGTGCGCGGATCGGTGACCTACCGCGAGGGCCCCTTCGTGTGGTGGGAGCACCTGCTGGAGGGCGGCGACCAGCCGATCTGGTTCAGCGTCGAGGAGGACGACGGACGCCTCGAGCTGGCGATGTGGGTCAGCCGCAAGGACCTCACGCTGCAGCCGGGCGGCCAGTACGTCGTCGACGGGGTGACGTTTCACGAATCCGAACGCGGGCGCGCCTCGTTCACCACCGAGGGCACCACCGGGCTGCCTGCGGGCGGCGAGATGGAGTTCATCGACTGCGCCAACTCCGATGAGTCCCTACTGCTCTCGTTCGAGCGCTGGGCGCCGGGCATGCCGTGGGAGGTCTCGACCGGCAAACCGGTGCTGACCGGCGAGCTGACCGTGTATCCGGCGCCCCCGCCCCCGTCCTCCTAGGAACGCGCCGGTGCCGCTTCATCAGCTCGCCGTAACTCCTTCGGACGTGTCCGGACAGAAGCTCGGACTCGCGCTCAACGCGCCCGCGCCGCCACCGCTGGCGACCAGCCTGCTGCACCACCCCGACGGCGGTGCGCTGCTGCTCGGGGTCCTCGGCGCGTCGCACGTCGTCACGGTCGAGCACGCCACGGGCCGCTTCTCCGAAGAGGTTTCGTGCACGGCGCGCGGCCTGGGCGTCGACCTGCCGGAACGCACGGCCGCGCCCGGCTACTCCCTGGAGTCGCGCACCGACACCTATGACGAGGGCGCCTTCCGCCGCCTGGCGCGCGACCTTCGTGACCGATGCGCGCGCGAAAAGGGTTGGCTCGGCGGCTCTTTCCCCGGAGACGACGCCGCGCTCACCGCGCTGGCCGCCGAACCCGACGCCGCGGGCTGGCGTTGGCGGACCTGGCACCTGTACCCGCGCAGCCTGGTCGGGTCCGGCGGACAGGTGGTCCACACGACCAGCCGGTGGCACCCGTGAGCCGCAACCGTCTGTTCGTGATAGCCGGCGTGCTCGCCGTCGCCGCCATCGTCTGCCTGGTCTTCGGAATCATCTTGTCGCAGAAGAACATTGCCTCCTACATCGCCGGCCACTATCACGAGTACGCCCACGACGCTAACGGGACGCGCTACGAATGCAGCGGCTCCGCCGACGACGTGGCCGACACGCTCGCCGAGTATCAGGCCCCCGAGGCGCGCGCCGCCAACGGCGACAACGAATACCTGCGCTACAGCAACAACATCGTGACCGTCGGCCCCGACGGCAACCACCCGTGCAGCATCCGCCTGGAAAGCCTGAACGCCGGATACAGCCACGGCGCCTTCATCTTTTTGGGCCCCGGCTTCACGCCCGGCTCCCCCTCGGGCGGCGCCGGCGGCAGCCCGGGTGGCCCGGGCGGAACCAAGTGACCTCTAGCCGGAAACGCAAAGGAGACAAACCATGTACCTCGCGATCGATTTCGGATCCACCAACCTCGGCACGATCACCCAGGGCGTGGTCGCCGTCGTCCTGTACTTCGCGGTCGGCGTCGTCGTCCTGATCGCCGGCTTCCTGATGGTGGACGTCCTCACCCCCGGCAACCTGCGTCAACTGGTGTTCATCGACAAGCGCCCGAACGCCGTCGTCCTCGCCTC
>NZ_LZJB01000550.1:0-19512 GCF_001666895.1 Mycobacterium sp. E3298 | reverse complement strand
CGTTCGCGAACGGTTGGGCTTTGAGTGGTCCGACCGCGACGAGTGGCTGCACCGGCGCTTCGGCAACCTGGTGCGCCTGGTCTTCGCGTTCGTGCCGCGCCGGTACCGCAAGCACCCGCGGGCCCGCGCCGGCCTCGACCGTGCTTCCGGGCGCATCCCGGCCGACGCGCCGCTGCCGCAGACGCCGGCACGCAACCTCCCGCCGGTGGCCGAGCGGGGCGACCCGAAGCATTACTGCCCCGTCTCCTGAGCGCCGGCGCCCGCGTTAGGCGTGGGTGTGACCGTGAACGTCCTCGACGCCGGCCTGGTGCACATGCTGATGGCTGTGCTCGGTGCCGTCGGTGTGGCTGTGGTGGTGCTCGTGCTCGACGTGGTCATGCTCGTGCGCGGTGTGCGCGTGCGCGTGGGTCAGGTCGCCATGCCCATGCTCGTGCGCGTGGGGCTGGTCGTGGGTGTGCTGGTCGGTCATCGGTGCCTCCTTGGATCAATCACTTGGTGCCGCCGCGCCGCCGGTTCGACGGTTGCGCTGCTTCGCCGACGGCCTTCAGGCCGCCGTCTCTGCGGTGATGACCGGGCACGCCCGGGCCGGCGTGTTCGGCGTTGAAGACGGCGTCGGTGACGAGCTGCCGGACGTGGTCGTTCTCCAGGCTGTAGAAGATCGTCGTTCCCTCGCGGCGGGTGCGGACCAGCCGTGCCATCCGCAGCTTGGCCAGGTGCTGGGAGACCGACGGCGCCGGCTTGCCCACGTGCTCGGCGAGTTCGTTGACCGACATCTCGCGCTCGGTCAGGGCCCACAGCGCTTGCACCCGGGTGGTGTCGGCCAGCATCCGGAAGACCTCGACCACCAGGCTCGTCTGATCCTCGGGTAAGCGGCCTGCGCCACTATCTGCATGCATACGCAGATAATACCCGGGGTGCCGCCGCTGCCCCGCGCGCCGCTCAGGGTGACGGGACCACCGTGGACCGCCGCTGGCCGCCGTTGCGCTCGTTCCAGAACCGGTAGACGTCCACCGCGCCCGCGTCGGGTTGGTAGCGCATCGGCAGGCGCCGCTGATCCCAGCTCTTGGCGAATTCGTCGTAGAAGGTGGACACCTCGAAGTACTTGCGGTCGTCGAGGTAATAGTCCTCGTACGCCTCGCGCGTGATCAGAAAGACGACTTCCTTCGGTGAGCAGTAGTACAGCGACCCCAGGCACATCGGGCACGGATGCGCCATGACATAGACCGTGCTGTCGACCAAGTGCTCGGTGCCCAGCTTTGTGCACGCTTCACGGATGGCCAGGATCTCGGCGTGGGCCGTCGGGTCGTTCGTCTGCGCCACTTTGTTGGCGCTCTCTGCGAGCACCTCGCCGTCCTGGACGATCACGGTGGCGAACGGGCGGCCGCCCTCCGCGACGTTTCGGCGGGCCAGGTCGATCGTCCGCTGGGCGAAGTCGGTCACAGGTCGCAGGGTAGTCCCGTGGGGCCAAACCGCCCTGCGATACTGACTAGATTGTCTATTTAATTCGGGGGCGAGAGGGAGCACGATGGCGCGCACCGATCGTGATCGTTGGGACCTGGCAACCAGTGTGGGCGCGACGGCGACCATGGTCGCGGCCCAGCGGGCCCTGTCCTCCGACGCGGAGTTGATCGACGACCCTTATGCGGCGCCGCTGGTGCGCGCCGTCGGGATCGACGTCTACGTCCGGATGGTCAACGGCGAAATCCCGGCCGGTGGAGCCGCCGAGTTCAATCCGCAGCGGATGGCGCGCAGCATGGCTTGTCGCACAAGGTTTTACGATGACTTCTTCCTGGAGTCGACTCGGAGCGGCATCGGTCAGGCGGTGATCCTGGCGTCGGGGCTCGATGCGCGCGCCTACCGCCTGCCGTGGCCGGCGGGCACCGTCGTCTACGAGGTCGACATGCCGGAGGTGATCGAGTTCAAGACCTTGACCCTCGAGGAGCTGGGCGCCGAGCCGACCGCCGAGCGGCGCACCGTCGCCGTCGACCTGCGCGACGACTGGGCCACCGCGCTGCGCCAGGCGGGACTCGATCCACAGGCTCCGTCGGCGTGGAGCGCCGAGGGACTGTTGGTGTACCTGCCGGAGTCGGCCCAGGACGCGCTCTTCGACAACATCACCGCCCTGAGCGCACCCGGCAGCCGGCTGGCCTTCGACTTCGTGCCTGACACCGCCGTTTTCACCGACCCGCGCTGGCGCGCCCACCACGACCGGATGAGCGAGCTCGGCTTCGAGGTCGACTTCAACGACCTCGTCTATCACGGCGAGCGCAGCCACATCGTCGACCACCTCAGCCAGCGCGGCTGGCGGACGTCGTCGCGGACGGTAGCGGAACTGCACGCGGCCAACGGCTTCGCCTACGCCGACGACGAGGTCGCCCGGGCCTTCGCGGATGTGACCTACAGCAGCGCGGTGCTCGGGTAAGCGCCGATCTGCCGAGACCATCACGCGCCGGTGCCCCCACCAGGGCTCGAACCTGGGACCTGCGGATTAAAAGTCCGTAGCTCTACCAACTGAGCTATAGGGGCCGCGGAGATTCAGGATACTTGGGCCGCAAACGGGGCTCGTTTGAGGATTGGGCCCGCGGTGACCTAAGCTGACGTGGCTCCTAACGAAACCTCGTTGTGAGTACCCCGGAGTGATTCGGTTCTGGCCCCCATCGTCTAGTGGCCTAGGACGCCGCCCTTTCACGGCGGTAGCACGGGTTCGAATCCCGTTGGGGGTACGCGACGCGGTGACGCGGAGCAGCAGCAAGGCCCTGTGGCGCAGTTGGTTAGCGCGCCGCCCTGTCACGGCGGAGGTCGCGGGTTCGAGTCCCGTCAGGGTCGCCAACTCGGCGAGGCACTTCATGCCTTCCGGCCAGGTAGCTCAGTCGGTACGAGCGTCCGCCTGAAAAGCGGAAGGTCGGCGGTTCGATCCCGCCCCTGGCCACCAGTTCTGATCTGCACGGACACGATGACTGCACTCTATGGATGGTTGGTCTTGTCCGGTTCCTGTCCGGTCGCCTTGTTTTTGGCGACGTCGTTGAGCCGGTCGAGGTTCGTCGCGACGTGGTCAAGTTCGTCGGAGTACAGGTCGCTGTAGATATTCGCGGTGACGGTTGGCGTGGAGTGCCCCATGGTTTTCTGGACGTAGCGAAGGTCAGCGCCGGAAGCCCGGGCTAGGCTGGCGTAGGTGTGGCGTAGGTCGTGAATCGTTAAGGGCGCCAGTTGTGTTGTCTGCAGAGCACGAGACCAGTGCACGTGGCGACGCCAGTTGTTTGATCTGAGGAAGCCACCGTTCGGCGAGGTGACCGCTTGTTCCCCTGGCGCGCGGCTGGCGATTCGTGGCTTGAGTGCGTCGATGACGATTTGGGGGAGTGGGACGGTTCGCACTGCAGCGCGCGTTTTTGGCGGTCCGACGATGATCCGGCCTTCCACTTCTGGCGCGGCCTGGCGGACGTAGAGCCGGCGCGCCACGAGGTCGACATCACCGACGCGCAATCCGACGAGTTCGGACCAGCGCAGGCCGGTGAACGCCAGGATCGTGACGACGTCGCCTTGGTCGCCGCACGCTGCCGCCAGAGTGGCGACTTCGGTCGCTGTGAGGTACCGGTGCCGATCTCGGGCGGGTATCCGCCCCGCCGAAACGCCCTGCGCGGGGTTGCTGTGGATTCGACCGTCCTCCCGCGCCATTTCGAGGATTGACCGGAGTAGTCGGAGCGTGGCCAATTTCGCCCAAGGGCCGACAGTGAGGGTATCAACGAATTTCTGCACGTCCTTGCGGCCGATTTCGTCGAGTGGGACATGGCCGAAACGGGGGCTGATGCGGAGTTCCCAATGCTGCGTGTAGCCGCTCCACGTCTTGGGTGACACCGCTGGGCGTTTCGACGCGCTGTATTGGGTCCAGATCACGGCGAGGCTGATGCGGCCGAGCCGAGGGTCGAAGCGCCTGCCACCGATTGCCGCTTCACCGTCACGCTCGGCCTTGAACGCGCGAGCCTCCCGCATGCTGGCGAACGTCGATGACGTTTCAACCCATCCAGATGGCGAGTCTGAGTCCCTCACCAGGTAGCGCACTTGATAGCGCGCCTGGCCAGCTGCGTTCATCCGCTTTCGGATACCGCGCGGTACCGATCCGGCCACTTAGCGGCGCACCTGCTTCAGCCAAGCGCGGACTTCCGCTGCGTCCCAGCGTCTTACGCGATCAGATAGCGTGTAGCAGGGCGGTCCGACTTCCGCGCCGTGTTCGCGCATCGCGCCCCATCGGCTCACGGTCGCCGCCGAGACGCCGAGCAGCTCGGCCACCTGCTCTGCTGTCAGCAGCTCCGGAAAGGTCGCTATCGATGTGGCGGTGGCGTTGACGCCGACAGTTGTCATGCTGATGTCCTCAGTTCTCTGCGGGACCCGCGGGACTTGAGCTTGCAGGCCCGTATTCTTGTGCAACAGAACGGATTAACGAATCGGGCCAGAAGTCGGCGCGTACTCGCATCGTTGACCCGTCTTCAGCGATGACGTATCCGGTCCCAGGCTCATTTGGGTTGATCCGGTGCGCGGGCGCGGCGTCGGCGAGGCCGTCACCCAGGACCATGGCGACCTCGTCGCGCGAGCGCAGCCGCAGTGCGACAGTCTGAGTGAACAACCCGCGCATGGGCAGAATCTCCTTGCGAGGGTCCTGCATGAATGCGACGACCACGATGCCTACAGACCTACCCTTTGTCAGGATGCGTGAGAGCGAGCCCGCAACTTGCTTCCTCAGGGCGGCGTCCGTCATGTATGCGGTCAAGCCCGCGAATTCATCGATGAGCAGCACAACGAGCGGTTCGGCGGTGCTCGGTGTGTGCGAACGCGCTCGGCCGGCCATCCGGCGACCGCGGCTGTCCAGTAGCTCCTCCAACTTGGTCAGCAGTCTCGCGGCCTGGTCTTCGGTTGTCGCAATACCGCTGAATAGTGCGGAGCCGACTGACACTTCGATCCCGTACTTGAGATCCACCGCGAACAGTCGCACGGTTCCCGCCTTGATGGCAGGAGCTAATCCGCCCGCAATGCCCCAAAAAATGGAACCCTTTCCCGCCCCGGAGCACCCAACAGTGAGCGTGTGGAGGCCGGCGATGCGGAGCGCCCATGCCGACCCGTTCTCGCGGCGACCGATCTCGACGGTGGTCGCCTCGGGACTGGTTGGCCGTCTAGCCGTCTCAACGGCCGATAATTGTTGTCGCATAACGAATTCCATGCGAACCGTGCCGGGCGAAACTACCGTTGAGCGGGCGGCGTGTGCCCCGACAGCGTCGCGGATTGCGGGGACCGCGTTTTCCAGGTCGTCAACCGTCTGGCCCGTACGTGTGCGGACGGTGATGCGCAGACAGTGATCCGACATGCTCACCCCGAGAAGGCGAGGGTGGGTCCAGACTGTCTTCGTCCTGGTTTTGCCCTGCGAGTCCGTACTTGCGATGCGCTCGGAAGTCGACAAGCCGCAGGCCTTGGCAACCCGTGGCCAAGAGGTCAGCGCCCAAAGCAGCCATCGGGTCCGCCGCGCTGGGGTTGCAACATAGCGCCCAAATGTGGCAGGCGAACGCAGTCTCCAAACGACGAGCGAAAGGGCAACCACGCCAATCACGGTGATGAGCCACATCGCGCTGACCGCCAGTAGATGGGTGAGGTCAAAGAAGTCAATGCCGCCGTCGGGATCTGGAATCGAATACGGATCGCTAGGTACTACGGGGTCGTACGTACTCACGCTGGCACCCGGTCTCCCGCTGAGGGCCCCGCCTTGCCGGTGTCCGCACTCATCCCCGCGGCCCGAAACGACCACGCGATGCGGCCGGATTCGCTCGAGCGGTCTACGTACGGCAATACGCACAGTTCCTCGAAAACAACTGGTGTGAAGGGCATTCCGGCGGCGTTCGGCGGGCACACGGGCTGCTTAGGCGTTGCGAACTTCACGGTGAGAGTCCGCGCTCGCTTACTAGCTGCCGGGTCGCCATCGAGGACCTCGACCTGCCACAGCGGAGCGCCTGAATCTCGATCAGTCGCCTGAACCTTGTTGTCTTTCGTCGACCGCTCGTAATCGATCACCGCCGTCACGTCGGACACCACGAACGCTCGGTGCGGGAAAACCTGCTGGTGGGACACCTTGAGCCATTTCGGAACGGACATTGTTGGCCTTTCATCATGAGAACTGCTCTAGACAAGTCGAGGTTACATAGTCGTCTAGAGGTGTGCAACGGACAGGCGCGATTGGTCGAAGAATTTTGCGTTCAGCGGGCGGGGAACTCGTATTCGAGCAGGTAGGCGGAGGCGACCTTCACGGTGTCGCAGACCTCAACCGCCACATCGTTCGCGTCATACGCGGTTCGCAGCACAGTGAGTACGGGAATGCCAGGTTCAAGTTCCAGCTGCCGCCGTTCCTCGGGGGTGGGCATCCGAGCTGCGACTTCCTCGGTGAACCGGCTGAGGACATGACCGTTCTCTTCCAAGCGGGCGTAGATACCGCCTGGGCCCGTATCGACTTGCTCGATCTTCGTGCCTTTAGCGAAAGCTGCTGGGATGAAGGAGACGGCCGTCTCAACTGGCCGGCCATTCGCTAGGTACCGCCTGGATCGCACGACAACGTCATCATTGGGCGACACTCTAAGTCGTTCAGCTACAAAGGAATTCGGCTTCTGTCGATTCACGACGATATTGTCGACTTGCGGCGAGTAACCGGATTTTTCAGCTTCCACGGTGAACGCCGCCTTGCCTTCCGCGCGGTGCTTTCGCGCGAATCGATCTGACGCAAGTCTGTGAATCGGCGGTGTCGAGCGGACGAACACCCCGCGGCCGTGTTGCGAGATGACCAGGCCCTCGGAACGAAGCTCATGCATGGCTTGTCTTACAGTCATGCGGGCCACTCCGAAGTGCTCGATCAATTCCGCCTCGGACGGCAGTCGTTCACCAGGGGGTAGCTGGTTGTGAATAATCGCTTCTCGCAACATGCCCGCGATCTGCCGATATGGCGGTTTGTCGTCCGCCCGGTCGATCTGTCCAAGTTGCAGCACCCTCTGGCCTTCCATTACATGTCTAGACGACTAGTCTAGGAAGCCAGTCAAGCTCGTGTCACATCGCTGGCATCGAACAATGGAGACTACCGATGGGAAACACACCAAAGCACTCGGTAAGTGTCGCCGGCATCGTCGTCCGGGATGATGGTCGGGTTCTTGTGATCCGCCGAGACGACAACGGTCACTGGGAAGCCCCCGGTGGCGTACTCGAACTGCACGAATCCTTCGAGGACGGCGTCCGGCGCGAAGTGCTCGAAGAAACCGGTCTAGAGGTCACTGTGGAGCGTCTGACCGGCGTTTATAAGAACCTCACTCACGGCATTGTCGCTCTCGTCTATCGCTGCCGTCCGGCCGACGGGATGACGCACCCGACAGCCGAATCGCGCGAAGTTCGCTGGATGACAAGGGAAGAAGTTCAGTCGGCGATGAACCCTGCCTTCGCCGTGCGCGTGCTGGACGCATTCGACCTAGAGCCACATTCGCGTGCGCACGATGGAGTCAATCTCTCGTGACATTGGCTCGGGGCTTCATCACGGTTCCATCCCAAGCGGTGCGCCCCGTCGCACAAAGCCACACGCCTTCAGTACCGTCGCCCGCGCTGGTGCTGCGGTGGTCTGTGTGCTGACGAGCTGGTGAGACCCGATTCAGGAGGGCTCGGCTTGAGCCGATTCTTGGCGAGTAGCAGGGTGCGGGACTGTTAACCGCCTGTGGCCACGGGGCGATGGTTCGATCCCCCACGGCGGCGAACTGTCTCGCATCGGATCGAGTAGGCTCGACCGATTCAAGGTGACCCCAAGAAGTCAGTGCGTGGTGGAAACATGAAGGCATGGCGGTGCGGCAGGACGCTCCTATCTGTGGCGGAGCGGTAAGGTTGACCACGTTGTCAGTAACTGGGCAGATAGACCAGCTGGTGGCGCGACGGGCCTGAAGATGCTTGCAGATCCAGCATGGCGCGATTGGTATCGCGCGCAGCACGACCGCAGGTGCGCTCTCCTGACGGGTTCCGCCTATGAGGATCACATCACGGACATCCTGGCGCGGTTTCATCCGGACTTCATAAACCCGACCCCGGCGGGCAGGCTGGGAGATGCCGGATCCGACGGTCTGGCTGAAAGTGGCACGATTCTGTACGCGTGCTATGGCTCGCGCGCTCAGCAGGATGCCGAACGGAAGCTCGCTGCCAAGATCCAGGGGGATTTCGCTCGAGGTCTGGCGAGTTGGGACACCTTCGTATCCTGGCGCTTCGTGACCAACGCATCACCAGGTCCGGTGGCCGCGAAGGCTCTTACTGAGATTCAGCAAGCCCACGGACCGTCTACTCTCCGTCCGATCGAAGCGATGATTTGGGGATGTGATCGAGTTTGGACGGAAGTTGTATCAAACCTTGCGCCATCCCACTTAAATGAGATATTCCCGGGTGTGCCGCGCGCTGAAAATATTGATCTTGCCGATCTAATTCCACTTTTGGACGAGCTTGGTCAAGATAGCGATTATAGAGAAGCGAACGAGTCGATCAACACGGTTTCTGTAGAAAAAATGAATTTCAACCGGCTGGCGCCGGCGTCGCAGATTGAGTTCAACGAGGGCCGTCTCATGTCGCCTCGGATCGATAAGTGGTTTGCTGAGCAGTCGAACCCTGATCTCCGCGATCATCAGGCCAGGAACTTTCGGACAATCTACGAAAACCATAAATTGGCGACGACAGATGCAACCGAAATCCTTGAACGTATCTACACGTCGATCGGCGGATCCGATTTCCGTCATGACAGCAAACGCGCCAACTCTGTTTACGCCATCAGCGCGTACTTCTTTGATTCGTGCGATATCTTCGACGAGCCGCCCCCTGGTTGGATGGAGGGCTCCTGACATGCTGCTGCCAACCAAGGGAATCGCGGCCGACCGCTGCTTAATAACCCTAGGTGCTGAAATCCTGGAAACGGTCGAGCGACCGATGGGCTTATCTGCAGTATGGGAATCATTAAGGAACTCACGCGCAACAGACGGGCAAGCCGAGCCGGCAACGGTTACCTTCGATTGGTTTTCGCTGGCCATCACCGCTCTGTATGCGATGAATGCTTTGGAAATTGACGATAACGGGACTCTGCGTAGGCATCATGTTTTTACATGAGGTTCGTGCGAATGATCCACGGTTCAAAACGATCGAGTTTCACGACGGACTTAACCTGATTGTCGCAGATAGGACTACCGAATCTACCCAAGGTGATAGCCGAAACGGAACGGGAAAATCGAGTTTCATTCGAATATTGCGTTATTTATTGGGGGGGAATCTTCCGGACGAGTTAAGGGCCGAAGAGCTCAATGACCACGTCTTCACCGGAGTATTTAGCTTTGATCGTCGTGATAACCAAATCAGGGTCGACGTCGAAGTCAGCCGACCAGTATCACCGACAACCAAGGTCGCAATAGACGGACCGTCGGAGATCCAAGGTGATGTCCAGGTCGAAGAGTGGAGGGGATGGCAGTCGACCGCACTGTTCGGTTTACCGGAAGAAGCGCAGCGTCCAACAATCGGACAGCTGTGGGGCCAGCTCGCCAGAACCACATTCGGCAATCCAGTCAAGAGTTACCTGACGGATACTGATTGGGAGACGGGCACGCGTCTCGGGTTTTTTATGGGTCTTGATCCTATTGTTCTTGCGCAAGCGGGCGAGGTAAGCCAGCTTGAGAAGCAACGCAGGGCAATTCGCAACGCCATCCGAGAAGGCGCACTGCAACATATCGAGTTAAACGAAGCCGATCTTCGATCCAAGTTGGCGGCAGCACGCCGCTACCGGGATCGCATTCGGAGCGATCTAGACAATTTCAAGGTTGACCAGCAGTATGCGGAACACCAGCGGGCCGCCGACGGCATTACAGCGCGCATTCAGAGGCTAAATGACGAGGGGCTGCTGCTCGAAAGACGGATGACAGAGCTCGAAGCAGCGCTGGAGGGCGAGACAGGCGAGGCGGAGGACGAGGGGTTGGCAGAACGAGTAGCCAGACTGTACGCAGAAGTGGGAGTCATACTTCCCGAATCGGTGCCAAGGCGCTTCGAGGAGGTCGCGGAGTTCCACAGGTCGGTAGTCAGAAATCGACGTACGCATCTTCTGCAAGAAAGACAGTCGGCGGCCGAAAGACTAGAGGCAATCACCGTGGAACGGTCGGAAATGGACGACCGACGCGCCTCGATAATGCGGCTTCTGAAGGAGACCGTTGCGCTCGATACGTTTTTGGACGCACAGCAGTCGTTGGTCGAGCTGGAAGCGGAAGTTGCCGACCTTGATCGTAGATTGTCATCTGCCGTGTCGATCAACAATATCGACACGAGGGTTCGAATGCGTACCGCCGAAGCAGCGGCGGCGGTGCGCAGCGAAATTGAGGAAAACTCGGAAGCACTCGAAAAACCTATCTCCCTGTTTAATGAACTAGGATCGGAAGTGTACTCGGATCGCGAGGCAAAGCTGCTCATTTCGTCGACGAACAAGGGGGTCCTTCACATAGAACCCGAGATAGCAGGAGATGCTAGCGATGGTATTAGAGGAGTCGAGACGTTCCTGCTAGACATGGTCTGCGTGGTAACGGCTGTGGATGCTGGTCGAGCCCAACCAATACTGGTTCACGATAGCCACCTATTCGATGCTGTGGACCACCGACAAATTGCTTCATGCCTTAAAATCGGCGCACGCCTTGCTTCCGAAAAAGGATTCCAATATATTGTCAGCCTCAACTCCGACGTTTTAGCTTCAGTCGAGGAAGAAGGCGGATTTGATTCATCCGAACACACTGTCAAAGTGTCGTTGACCGACAGCACTAGTGATGGCGGATTGTTTGGTTTCAGATTTAATTAACCGCTGGAGCGTAAACCCTACTTGCTGACTACTGGCATATGATTGGTTAAGCGAACCGCAGTCGGCCTCTCATGAGGCAGGGAGCCGATGAGCTACACCGAAGTTTCGTCTGTCGATCGCTCAAGAAATTGATTATTCGGTATCCTCGAACTCGCGCCTGATCGCCCGTAGAAACGCTAGGTGCCGGTCGCCTTTCTCGGTCAGTGCCAGGTACTTATGCGTATCCGATGCCGTACGCTTTCGTTGCCCCTTATCGATCAGCCCGAGGGCGCGGAACTGTACCTGAACTTGGTCCCAGTCATCATTGAAAATTTTGATATCCCGTGACTTCCATCCCTGCACTTCCTTAACCTCTTGTTTCGGAATAGTTGAAGCGACAAGATGATCTCTTAACCGATCCCGCACGACTCTGTCCGTCGCTTCGTCAATCATGACCGGGCCGATGTCGCTGAAAATTGCGTCCCAGGTGGTGGTAGCGTGCAACTCCGCACGCTTCTTATCTTGGTAATTGTCTCCGTATCCGGTAACCAGCAACGGAATGGTCACTTCGTCGCTGCCCTGCGCCAGGTCAGACGTATTTTCTATCAGCGCTTTCTGTGCGCTCTCACGTTCCTTCTCGGACTCCGCCAAACGTTCTCGGAGGTCGAGGATTTCACGCTCGGTTTCAACCGTCATAGCCTTATCGCCACGAACCCACCCGGTACGCGGACTTTTCTTTATCTCGCGGTTGAGACTAGTGATGACCTGCCCGCCAAGCTGATCTGGGCTTGTGAAGTGCTTGACCATTCGTGTCTCGACCTTCGCACGGAACTCCGCCAACTTTCTGCGCGCCTTCTGCGTTGACTCCGTCTTGCCCGATTCGATCTTGTCGGGCTCACCATGGACGAAACCCAGAATCGGGGTGCCGGTCTCGACGGCATAGTCGTATTCCATCTCGGTGTAGCTAATCCCCTCAGCGCTTACGGAGCCGTAGCGACCTCCGACAACAACGACGTAGTAGTCGCTCTGGTCAATGACCTGCTTTATGAGCGTCCACTGATCGTCGTTCGCGGCGGGGAACAACTCCATGCCAGCAGGGAAGTGTTCGAGGCTCAAGATTGCTTGAATCACAGCCGCGCGTTCTTCGGTGAGGTCCTTGTAGGTGGAGCTTACGAACACCTGATACCGCTTCTCGTCCACGCGCCAAATCGTCGCATCACGTGCCGTGCTTTTCCAGGGTCAACGTGCCTTGCTGCTTCAGTCGGCTACGGCCGGTTACGAATGATCGTTTCGACGGTGCTCGTCGCATCGATGTGTTGGGCAAGCTCCGGCGATATGTATCTGGCGTGCCCGCGGATTCGGCGGATTATCTCGCGCCCCGAACGAGCAGTTGCCGGCTCATGATGAGCAACCCGATTGCGGGCCTTCAATAGGTCGCTCAAACCGTTGTGCAGTTGCACGCGGTGGGTTCCGCTCGGGTAAGCGTGTGCCAAGTGCGGCAGCCAAACGAGAGGTTCGTGCCGACGTGACGTTAGGAAGACCCAGAAACCAAACATTAGCTCGGCAATCACCTTGCCCGGCGACGCCGCATTTCCGCCAGCATTGTCACGCGCAGTGGCGATGTCGCGATGCGTTCGTGCGTTGCCGGCCACACTTCGGGGGAATAGATGATCGGCCGAAGTGCTGTCGAGCCAATGGGTGTCGCCGACTGCGACCGCCCCCATTAGAGCGGTGTCGTACATATTTCGCAGTCCGACCTCTAGATGGGCAAAATCGTGCAGCAGGGCGGCGTTCAGGCTGGCGCTCCATTCGTACAACGCCAAGGCGCGCGACCTGTCGTGGCCCGCCAACCGCAAGTAGGTTGCGAACCGTTCGGAACTCAGCCAGCTCTCGACCCAAGGCCCGTACGGCACCGTCATCCAGGCAGTCAACCACGGCGTTGCTGGTGGACACGGCGGTGGTGTAGACTCCTCTACACAAAGGCCAGAGTTGCATCCCAGGTGGATGTTCTGGTTGAGGTTTCAGAAGAGCCCGGTATTCGACCCTAGCGGCCGACCCGGGTTCTTTGCTATTTGATCGAGCGGCGTTCGCCTTCTTTGCGTCCATACGGTGGCCAGCAGTCCGCTTATCTGTAAGACACGAACGCAAAATCGGTGTAAGCACGTGCTTGCGACCATGTGGTCGGCATTCATTTACACGTGTCGCTGATCCTCTCGTATGTCATGACTCAATGTGCAGACGAGGTAACCACCGGTCGCGCCACACCCTTAGTGTTACCTTACGATACTCTTACTTTTCTTAAGTTTGGTGTACGGTCGCTTCTCATGGGCTTGACAGGCCCGGCAGCAGGCCTTTGCGTTCGGGGTTGGTCACCCAGCTCGTTTTGGGTTGGACATCCCGCACGACCGCCGGCCTACCGCGTTGATCGACGACCAACTAGGAGAGGCCTGTGCACGACCCAGCCGTGACGAATACGGGGTTTGAGCAGCGATTGTCAGCGATGACGGCCACAGCGTTGCAGCGACGATGTGCGGATCGTGACGACTTGCTGGCCGTGTTGGCCAGCAGTGACGATGACCTGCTGGAGGTGATCGCCGCGGCCGCGCGGGTGCGGCGCAAGTTTTTCGGCAGGCGGGTCAAGCTCAACTACCTGGTGAACATGAAATCCGGGATGTGCCCGGAGGATTGCGGTTATTGCTCGCAGCGGCTCGGATCGAGTGCTGAGATCCTCAAGTACTCCTGGATCAACACCGAGGAGATCGCCCGCCATGCGGAATGCGCGATTGATGCCGGCGCCAAACGTATCTGCCTGGTTGCCGCCGGCCGTGGGCCGGCGGATCGTGATATCGAGCGCGTCACCGACGCGATCGCTGTGATCAAGAACTCTGCCCCAGCAGTGGAGGTGTGCGTCTGCCTAGGGCTACTAAAACACGGGCAAGCCGAGCGGCTGCATGAGGCCGGCGCCGACGCGTATAACCACAACCTGAACACCAGCGCTAAGAACTACGCGCGTATCTGCTCAACCCATACCTTCAACGACCGGGCCGCCACCGTGGGTGACGCCAAAACCGCCGGGATGTCGCCCTGCTCGGGGGCCATCTTCGGGATGGGCGAATCCGACGACGACATCGTCGATGTCGCACTGGCTTTGCGTGAACTCCAGCCCGATTCGGTGCCGGTGAACTTCCTCATCCCGTTCGAGGGCACTCCCCTGGGTGGGCATTGGGAATTGACCCCGCAACGCTGCCTGCGCATCCTGGCGATGTTCCGATTCGCTTTCCCCGACGTCGAGGTCCGCATCGCCGGCGGACGCGAAATACACTTGCGCACACTGCAACCGCTGGCACTACACCTAGCCAATTCGATGTTCCTCGGTGACTACCTCACCAGCCAAGGACAGCCCGGCGAAGCTGATCGCGCGATGATCAGCGACGCCGGGTTCGTAATCGAGGGCGTCGAGGAACCCACCCTGCCAGTCGACCACCACGACCTCGTCGTCACCCGCCGCCGCGGCGTAGGCACCACCACCCCCGCCAACACCTAGACCGCTGATACATTCGGACAACGAGGTGAACTCAACCGTGTCGCACAAACCGGTGATCATCGTCGGAGGCGGCCCAGTCGGGTTGTCTGCTGCCCTGGAGCTCGCCCGCTTCCATGTTCCCAGTGTTGTGATAGAGCGGCACGATTCGACGTCGTGGCATCCGAAGGCCCGCAATCTAAACGCGCGGACGATGGAGATCGCCCGAGGGTGGGGAAGTGCGGTGTATCAACGGCTGCGCGGCATCGATACTCCGCCGGGCTGGAAGAGCCCGATGAGGTATCTGGACACGATTGTCGGCCAGGAGGTGGGTCAGATCGAGACGCGCGGTTTCGAAGGTCCCGGGCCGACTATTAGCCCTGCGCTGCCGATCATGTCGTCGCAGGATCTGACCGAAGCCATTCTGCGTGACGCCGCGGATGCCACGGGAATCGTCGATCTTCGCTTCGGTCACCAGGTCACCGACGTGCTGTCCGGGTCAACCGACCACGACTCCGAAGCTGCCGTAGCGGTCCGAGTCAACGCGACGGGCGACACCTACACGCTCGCCGGGGAAGCGCTGGTTGCCGCCGATGGTGTCGACAGCACGGTACGCACGCAACTTGGTGTCGCCTTGAACGGCGAACAAGGCCTCCATCATTTCGTCAACTGCTACTTCCGTAGCGATATCGAACACCATGTCGGCGAACGCCGGGGCGTGGTGTTTTTTGTCGCCAACCCCGATGCCGCCGGCCTGCTGCAACCGCTGGACGCGCATGGCCGCTGGCTGTGCCAGATCGGCGTGTCGCCTGACCAGTGGGTGCGCGAGCTCTGGGACGCCGAGCGAGTAAGGCAGTGGGTCCGCGGTGCGGTCGGCGTGCCGGAACTCGAGGTCGAGGTGAAAGGTGTTGGGCTCTGGCAGATGAACGCCTCGGTCGCCGATCGTTGGGTCCAGGGTCGCGTGGTGTTGTGTGGCGATGCCGCCCACCAGTTTCCGCCCACCGGAGGCCTTGGAGTCAATACGGGGCTGCAAAACATGCACAACGCCATGTGGAAGTTGGCCTTATGCATCCGTGGTCTGGCCGGGTGGTCGTTGCTCAAAACCTATGAGGATGAGCGTCGCCCACCCGCAATCACCACGATCACACAGTGTTTGGAGAATCACCGCAATCTCGCGCGGCTTGCCGCGGCTTACTACTATCCGGCGAGCAGTGACCTCAGTGCCGAGGAAGCCGAGCGGGAGAGCCGACACTTCGGCAATCATTTCGGCGTCGAGTTCGGCACCGTGTATCGCTCGGCCGCCGTCGTCGACGACGGCACAACACCTCCCGACGTCGACGACGACTACAGCGACTACGCGCCCTGCGCGACACCGGGCTGCCGCGCGCCACATATATGGCTGGGCAATGAAAGTGACCCGATATCGACACTCGACCTATTCGGCGCCGGCTTCACCGTGCTTACCGGCCCGGACGGCGAGATTTGGCGAAAGGCCGCTGCTGATGCGGCGCGACAGCTCGGGGTGCCCATCGTCAGCTATGCGATCGGCGATCCGGGCTTGGCCGATCACAACGACACATTCTTCGATCACTACCAGATCGGCCACGACGGGGCGGTCCTCGTGCGTCCCGACGGGTATGTCGCCTGGCGCAGCGCAACCAGGCCGTCCGACGGTGCCCCGCTTATCCAAGCCGTCGAACAGATCATGGATCGCCGCCCGTAACGGGACTTTCCGGACAAGCGAACACGAAGGTGGCATGTGGCAGACCATGCGGTAGTTGTTGCCGGTGCGGGCCCGACCGGGCTGATGCTGGCCGGTGAGTTAGCGCTGGCAGGAATCGACGTTGCGATCATCGAGCGCCGCAGCAGCAGCGATGAGCTGATCGGCTCGCGCGCGGGTGGGATGACGTCGCGCACGATTGAGGTTCTCGATCAACGCGGGATTGCTGACCGATTCCTGTCGCAAGGATGGACGGGCCAGATCGGGCACTACTCCGGGATTTTCATCGACATCAGCGTCCTGCCCACCCGGCACAACTATGGGTTGGGACTGCCGCAGTACCGCATCGAACGCACCCTCGCCGACTGGGTGAGCGAGCTGGGAGTGCCGATCTATCGCGGCCGCGAGGTGAAAGGTTCCACCCAAGACGACGCTGGCGTCGACGTCAAGCTCTCCGACGGCCCGCCGCTTCGCGCGGCATATCTTGTCGGGTGCGACGGAGGGCGCAGCGTCATCCGCAAGGCCGCCGGCATCGAATTCCCGGGGTGGGATCCATCGATGAGTTGCCTGATCGCTGATGTCGAGCTGGACGAGCAGCCACCGTGGGGCATGCATCGCGACAGCGGGTTTCATTCCTTCTTCAAACTGGAGGATGGCGGGCCGGTTCGGGTCATGGTCGCCGAACCGCATCTCAAGAATGCTGGCGAGCCCAGTCTGGACGACATACGCGAGGCGCTCATCGCCGTGCGCGGAACCGACTACGGAATACGCAGTGCCATCTGGGTTTCCCGGTTCACCGATGTTACGCGGCAGGCGGCGTCCTACCGAGATAGGCGCGTACTGCTGGCCGGTGACGCCGCGCACGTGCACTTCCCGGTTGGCGGGCAAGGCCTTAACACCGGCATCCAGGACGCGGTGAATCTGGGCTGGAAGCTGGCTCAGGTGGTCAACACGACATCGCCGGAAAGCCTGCTGGATACCTACCACGGCGAGCGGCACCCGGTCGCCGCTGGTGTGCTACGCAACACCATGGCCCAAACCGCGCTCCTCGGTACCGGCGAACGTCTCGACGCGTTGCGCGACACCATCTCTGAGCTACTGAACATGGAAGAGCCACGCACGCGAATCGCCGCGATGATGACTGGCCTCGACATTCAGTACGACCTCGGCGCAGGACACCCGCTACTCGGGCGCCGGATGCTCGATCTCGACCTAATCACCCCCACTGGTCCACTGCGAGTATTCACGCTTCTCCACGACGCCCGCGCGGTGCTGTTAAACCTTGGCAAGCCTTGGGATTTCGACATCTCTCCATGGGCACATCGGGTGAAAGCCGTCGACGCTGAGTACGCCGGGCCGTGGGAATTCCCTGTTCTGGGCCAAGTAACAGCCCCCGAAGCCCTATTGGTTCGACCCGATGGATACATCGCCTGGGTGGGAGATGGCACCGATACAGGCCTGCGCGAGGCTCTTACTACGCGGCTCGGGCTCGGGGAAAATGAGAGTTAACCGATGGCCGGCGGTATATCTGCTTCGCCGGTCACCGAGTCATAGCGAAGCAGCATAAGGGCGAAACCGGCACGCCGGTCACGCCGACATCGTCGCCGAGCAGATTCAAGCGGCCACAACGCCGACAAACCAAGAACCTCAACGTGGGTGACACCGTTACAGATAACAGTGTCACCGACGCCGAAACGAGAAGTCGAAGCGGCGTCGGTAACAGTCATATACACTCGCCGGTTCGTTACAGATAATGACGGCCACTCTGGCAATCGGTCACGCCTACACTTAGACGATGGTTCGAGAACTCTGGCCTACCCCGCCCGGTCAGCCCACTGACCCCGGTGTCCCTGATTTCGCACGTTGGGGCGACTCGGCGCCGTTCGTCGCGCAATCAGAATATCTGCATGCGCAGATGTGCACGTTGTCGCTTGACATCGATGCCTTCGGAGCCGATGTGGGCGATCCCGCAGTGGTCAATTGGATTGTCAATCGGCTGGCTGGTACGGGGTTGACGATCGCCGACATCGTCCGTTCTTTGTCTACGAGGCTGAACTGGGCGATTATCGATCCCGCTCACACTGTTGAAGTGATGGAGGCGTTCGACAGGGCTCGTCATGCCTTCACCGAAGCCTGCGGCGCGGCTCAAGCCGCCACCGAGGCGTTGCGCAATCACACGCAATTTCCGGAGTGAGGTGCCGCAGGCGTGTTAACCGCCGTGCCAAGTAACGCTGTCGCGAGCCGAGATGCGAACGCTGGCCCGTCATTCACTAGCGCGTATCCGCCCGCGAGGCCGCCTTGGTTGCAGAAGGCGCGTCGACGTCGCACCCTCCGATGAGTCACGACGCCGGTGTTCTGACCAACACGTGGGACCAGCCGAGTGGCCGTGCGCGGCAAGACTGCGGTGGGGAAGCTGCTGGCAGGGTTGCTGTAGATCGCCTGGCTACGTGACCACCGCCGCACGATTCGGCGCGCCGCCAGGTACGCGTCCTGGGCGATCTCGACGACCGCAATGGCCTTTTTGAGTCCGTAGACGCCCCAGAACCTACCGGGACCACGTCCGGGCTGCTGCCACAACTCAGGCACGACATGTTGGTATTCCTTGTCGCCATCAAGATTTGGAGATGAGTGCTTGGTGAAATAGATGGCCAGGCGCTTGGGATCGCACGCACGTAATCCGTTGAGGATGTCGATCCCCGTCCCGGCCAACAAGTGGCGCGCGCGTTGTTCCGGATCTGGATGGCCGACAATGTCTGCCCATTCCTGTGACAGCCAGTCTCGGAACGTGCGACCTGATCGGCCTACAGTGTGCGGCGGAGCCATCCATAAGTGAATGTGCGGCGCCCCGCGGCGCTGGAATTCCAGCTTCCAAATGTACCGGGCGGACTCACCCCACTCACGCTGAAATCGTTTGCGCCACAGCATCATATGTCGTTTCACGCTGGCCCCGTTAGGCGCAACGGATTGCCATTCGCCGGGATAGGTCAAGGTCACCATCGCTGGCACACCGCCGCTCTCTACCAGTGGCGTGTAGTCGACTTCAGCGAAGCTGCGGCACATCGCGGCACGAGATTTGCGAGACCATTCGGTGATCGCACGTCCAGGCGGATTAGGCGTATCGCGGCCGGACTTAATGCGATCGGCCTCAGTCGCAACGTCGAGTCGCTGGTGATTAATCGCGCGTTCCGATGCTTTCGCCGCCCGAACGGGACTGGTCCAACCGAGGCGAACCACGCCAGGGCCCACAATGATCCGAAATCGACCGGACTCCGGTTCCACGCCCAGGCGGTCTCGCCCGTGCGCCCATGGTTCGGCCGGCTCAAAGAGTGCCGCCGCCGAGGCCACCAAGTCGGGGCTCGGGAACCGCAGCCCCAGGGCATCCGCAGCCGACAGCTCCGCATCAACACCGCCCTCGACGGCGTCGCGGAC
>NZ_LZJB01000549.1:0-1632 GCF_001666895.1 Mycobacterium sp. E3298 | reverse complement strand
CGGGGAGGCGAAGGACACCAGCCCCGCCAGCAGGCACACGCCGAGGGCCACCAGGAGCGGTCCGGCGGCGGCGATCTGGGTGAATCCGGTCACTCGCGGGCCAGCTTCTGCACCACGGGTTGCAGGTCGGCCGCCAGCAGTTCGCGCAGGAACACCGCCGCGACCCGGTGCTGGCGGTCCAGGACGAGCGTGGAAGGGATCACGGTGGTGGGGTACTTGCCGCCGAACGCGATCAGGGTGCGCATCGCGGGGTCGTAGATCGAGGGGTACGTCACGTGGCGGTCGTTGACGAAGTCCAGCGCGGCCTGCCGGTTGCTGTCGCGCACGTCGATACCCAGGAACGACACCCCGGCGTCGCGGGTGGCGTCGTAGACCTGCTGCAGCTGGCCGACCTCGGCGCGGCAGGGGCCGCACCACTGGCCCCAGATGTTGATGACGACGACCCGGCCGGCGAAGATCGGGTCGTTCAGCGACAGCGGGTGGGCGGGGTCGGCCAGGTCGGGGCCGGTCAGCGGGCCGGGGCGGCCGCGGGCCGACGGCGGGTCGTAGTAGATGTCGGTCTTCCCGCCCGGCGAGACGAATTCGAAGGTGCCGCCCTGGGCCACCGCGTCACGACCTGACGAGCAGCCCGCAACGAGGGTCGTCACCACGACCCCCGCCATCGCCAGTCGCCATGCGATCAAAGCGCCGCCGGCTCCCGATACTCGACGTCGGCCAGCCGGTCGCCCTCGTACACCAGGGTGGTGATCGAGCACAGCCCGCACTCCCGCCTGCGCGGGTCGTGCCACAGCCGCCTGCCGGTGAGGTGCAGCCGCAGCGTCCACACGGGCAGCTGGTGGCTGACGCACACCACCTCGCGGCCGGCCGCACGCGCGCGGGCCTTGTCCACCGCGGTCGTCATCCGCGCGGCGATCTCGGCGTACGGCTCACCCCACGACGGGGTGAAGGGGTTGCGCAGCTGCCACCAGAACCGCGGGTCGCGCCAGGCGCCGTCACCCGGGCCGACGCGGCGGCCCTCGAAGAAGTTCGCCGATTCGATCAGGTCGTGGTCGGTGTCCACGGCCACGTCGTGCTTGGCGGCGATCGGCGCTGCGGTTTCCTGGGCCCGCTGCAGCGGGGAGGCGACCACCGCGACGATGTCCCGGCCGGCCAGCGCGTCGGCGACCGCGGCCGCTTGCTCGCGACCCTTGTCGGACAGGTGGAATCCGGGCAGCCGTCCGTAGAGGACGCCGCTCGGGTTGTGCACCTCGCCGTGGCGCACCACGTGGACTCGCGTTTGATCGGCCATCAGGGCTTGTCCTCCTGGGCGGCCGCTTCGGCCGCGATGGGCAGGGCTTCGGCGATCCGGTCGAACGCCGCGTCGTCCAGCGCCGCCGAGACGAACCAGGCCTCGAAGGCGCTGCAGGGCGGGTAGACGCCCGCATCCAGCAGGGCGTGGAAGAACGGCGGATAGCGCCAGGTCTGGCTGGCCCGCGCGGAGGCGAAGTCGGTCACCGGCGCGTCGGTGAAGAACACGCTGAGCATGTTGCCGGCCCGTGAAAGCTGATGCGGCACAGACGCATTGGTCAATGACTCGGAGAGCAGGGCGGCCAGCCGGTCGGCGTTGGCGTCCAGCGCGGCGTAGACGGCCGC
>NZ_LZJB01000548.1:0-12756 GCF_001666895.1 Mycobacterium sp. E3298 | reverse complement strand
TGTGTAGAGCCAAAGAGGTGGATCCAAGCGCTATTTGGTGACTCAGTTACGGGGCCGCTAGCCGCGCGGACGGTGCACCCAAACGGTTACTCAGCGGGGTATTCCCAAATGTTCGTATGGTTCAACTCATGGTGATGTACACACACCATCGTCTTGCCCTGCACCGTCCGCGCGGCTAGCGGCCCCGTAACTGAGTCACCAAATAGCGCTTGGATCCACCTCTTTGGCTCTACACATCCGCTCGAAGTGCTCGGGATCTGCGAAACCTGAAGAATTCCATGCACCGAAGGGAAACCTGAAGAATTCCATGCACCGAAGGACGTTAATCACCCGAGCTTCCAACGTCGACGCTTTACCCACCTTCGCGGGGGAAGCAGCGATTGCGGGTGCTTAGAGTTCGGTCGCCAGCATCTGTTGGGTGGCCGCCCACGACGCTAGTAGCGCTAGACCATCCGCGGTCGGCGTACCCGCGGCAGCGGTGTATACGTTGAGGCGCAGGTTGGGTTCGTCGGGCAGTTCCAAAGACTCGACGTCCAAGTCGAGTTGACCCACGACTGGATGGTGCAAACGCTTGCGGCCCGACCGGTGCAGCCGCACGTCCTGAGATGCCCACCGTTGCCGGAATAGCTCACTGCGCGTTGACAGTTCGCCGACTAGGGCGATCAGCTCCTCGTCGTGCGGATTGCGGCCGGCTTCCATGCGCAGCTTCGCGGCCGCGTCCCTGACGATCTGGTCGTAGTCGACAAAAAATTCTCGGGCCGCCTCGGGGTGCAGATAGACGAACCGTGCTGTGTTCGCTGGCCGTCGCGGATCGGCCAGCACCGGTGAGAACAGCGCGCGGGCTAGTTGATTCATGGCGAGCACGTCATAACGGCCGTTGTGGATACAGGCTGGCGCATCGGAGATGGCGTCGAGCACCTGCTGCAGTGTCGAGCGCACCGTCACGGCCGGCTTGTGCCGGCGTGGGCGGCTTGGCCCACCGGATTGGCGTGCGAGGTGGAACAGGTGGTCACGCTCGGCCTCGTCGAGTTGCAGGGCAGAGGCCAACGCGTCGAGCACGCCGTCGGAGGCGCCGGCGAGGCTGCCGCGTTCCATGCGCACGTAGTAGTCGACAGATACGCCCGCCAGTAGCGCTACCTCTTCGCGACGCAGACCTTTGACCCGACGATTGCCGCCGTAGGCGGTCAGGCCCGCCTGCTCGGGTGCGATGCGGGCGCGACGCGAGCTGAGAAACTCCCGGATCTCGGCGCGTAGATCCATCGTGGCCATCCCCTTACCGTAGGCCCGCTCTGCAATCTGAGGGAGGCACTGCGAGTGCCCCGATGACTGCGTTGAGACCTGGCTTACAGGTGTGCACGAGGGACCGCTGGAAAGCCTGGCGCCGGCGCCTAAGTACCCGACGCGGTCGTCGCGATGCCGCCGTCTACCGGGATGATGGTGCCCGTGAGGTAGGACCCGGCCCGGCTAGCGAGAAACACGGCGACACCCGCCATGTCGTCGTCGCGGCCGAGGCGACGCAGCGGGGCCGCCGCCGCAATCGCGTCACCGATGGCATTGAGCGTCGACGCCATCATCTGCGACGGGAAGGGGCCCGGCGCTATTGCGTTCACCGTGATGTGCTGCGGGCCGAGTTCCCTGGCAAGCACTCGGGTGAGTTGATGAAGTGCCGCTTTGCTGCTGGCGTACGAATAGTTGGGCGACTGGGCGACGTGGATGGCGGCGATGCTGCCGATGTTGATGACCCGAGCGGGATCATCGGCTGTGCCCGATCTGCGAAGTGCGGGCAGCAGCGCTTGCACCAGCCAGAACGGCGACTTGAGGTTGATGTCGATCACGGTGTCCCAGGCTTCCTCTGGGAACGTTGCCAGCGGTTCGCGCCACATCGCTCCCGCGTTGTTGACTAAAATGTTCAGGCGTTCCGAGTTCAACGTCACGAGATTGGCGAGGCGCTGACACTCCTCGTAGCTTGACAGGTCGGCGGGGATCGCTTGAATGTCACCAAATTTCGACAACTGCTGCCGCGCCTCCGCGCACGCGTCCGCATTGCGTGAGCTGATGACGACGCGGGCGCCCGCCTGCAGAAGGCCGCGCGCTATCATCAGCCCGATACCCCTGGTGCCACCAGTGACCAGTGCGTACTTTCCACTGAGATCGAAAAGGCTTGTGCGCGATGCGACTTGGTTTTCCGTCATCTAAACCAGGTTGACAGGCATGTCGGGGCCCTGGGGAGACCCTGGCGATACAGGTACCGAAAGTGCCACCTTTGGATCGGCGAAAGTGTCCCCTTCGGTGCTCCTGGTAGCTCCAAGTCGATGAACGCAGCCCGAACGACGGGCCGCGACGACCTACAGGAGATCACCATGAAGAACACCGCCCGCAGATCGATTCGTTTCCGGTACGCCGCCACGCTGTTCGGCGCGCTGGCCATTGTCGCGGTGGCGCCTGCCACCGCTTTCGCCGAGCCCAACGGGCCCACCGGCGGGGGCGGCGGATGCCACTACACCGACCCGGACGGCTACGACATCCCGATCGACGAGGGCCAGGGCGTCATCGTCGCCGGAAAGCTCGTCACGTGCACCAACGGTAAGACGGTCGTCACCGACGCGCCGGCGCGCACGCACCCCCGTCCGCCGGCCTCACCGCCCAACCACCTGCCGGTGCTGACCCGGAAGGCGTAGGCCGCGCGATCACACTGACACCGCCGGGCCGCCACCGTGAAACGCGGTGGTGGCCCACGTGTGGGTCACCCGACTGAGTCGCGCCGGCCTACGGGCGTTCCTGAACCACGCACTCCACAATCCGATTGGCCAGGCGCGGGTCGAACCCCATGTGGGACACCCGCTGCGCTTCGGCAGCCGGAGAAACACCGGAGTTGAGATCCTGCTCAATGACCCCGAGGAGCTGCTGGTTCTGGTAATCGTGTTCCGACAGCGGGATTTGCGTAATGCTTCCCACGCAATTTCCGTAACCGCTCAAATCGGCACGAGCGGGCGCCGCCGCCATCATCGCGACGGTTACTCCGACTGCAGCGGCAACGGGAACGAAGCGCACGGGATAAGGGTACCCAGCCGCAACGCCGAAAAACCAGCAGACGGTTTACGCCCGGTCGGCAGGGGGGAGCATCCCGGCGTCGGCAGGAGTCAGAAGTCGAGCCCGTATCCGCCGCGCAAGTCCCTGTGCGCCGCCTCGAGGGTGCGGTCGCACAACTCCACGAGTGCCTCGAGGTCGAGATCCGAGTCCCGGCCCAACCGGTCCAGCCACCCCATCTCCACCCTCCTCAGCTCCGACCATTTGAGTTCGCCCTCGTAGTACACGGTGACGTCCTCCTGCGGGGCGGGGCAGGCCGTCGTCTGCGCCAATTGTCGCTTGCACGAATCCAATTGGGTCAGCGAATACCCATGCTCCCGGAACTGACGGTCCCACTCGTCGAGCAGAAGACTTACCGCGTCGCGCACCGGTGGCGCGGCGTAGACCATCAGCTCGGCCACCCCGTCGTCGAGGCCGAGACGCATGCGGAAGTCGTAGAGCTCTCGGATGGCCTCGGCGCGGCGCTGGCTGGCGACCTCCTCGGCGGTGCCGGACCCCTCGTATTGAGCCGCCCGTTTGACGTAGATGGTCGCCGAAATCAGCGACTTCAACACGGCCTTCTTGTCGTCGGCCGCCCGCTTCTCGAAGTCGAGGACGCGTTCGTGGCGGCGGTCTTCCTCCTTGTTCCTGGCGTCGATGCGCTTCGTCCAGATCGCGACGGTGGCGCTCGAAATCACCGACGCGAGAGGTACGAGCGCGTTGGTCAGCAGCGTCGCCCAGTTCATTGGTCGACCCTTACCCGCAGTACCCCGGGGGCGGCGCCGGGGCGCCGCGCGGGACCACGGTTTGGTTGCAGAGCCCCGATTCCGAATGCGGATTTTGAGCAGCGGTGGGGTTTGGGCTGGGGGTGTTTGGCGGCGCGGGATCGGCGTTGGCCGTGGCCGCGGTCAGCCCCATAACGGCCATCGCCAATCCGCCGGCGAGAGCTGCGCCGGCGGCCACTCTTGTCAGTCTTGGGTGGGTGGGGCGGTCGGGTGTGGTCATGATCTTCCTTTGCGGTCGCATTCCCCGGTGGGTGCGCCCTGCAGGTGGACCATCCCCGCCGATTGGACAGTTTTCGATATCTATTCCGGATTCGTTACAAGAGAGCCGGAGTGGGTTGCGCCCAAACCTAGATCGAGGCTATTCGGGCGGCCAAAGGGTGTCTCGGGTTTGCGGAATTTGAGCCGTCGCGGTGTCGGGGTGAATTCAGACGCGTTCAGCCTTCATGTCCATGTCGATCGTGCCTTGGCAGGCGCCGCTCAAAATGTCGGTGTGCATCAGACCGTCGAGCGATCCGTCGGGTTGGGGCGTGTAGGTGACCGTGGCTCGCGCCGGATTCCATTGGATCGACGTGTCGGGCATCATGCAGTCCCACTGGAAATCGTTGGTTTGCGACCACGACTTTCCGTCCCAGGTGAACTGGACGGGCTGCGGAACCGTCGGGTTGGTCGGTGGAGGGCCGCTGACGATCGTGGCGACGCACTTCCCGTTCGTACAGCTCGAGCGCAAACCGTAGATCTCGGTGTGCTGAACCTCGGGATTGCCCACCGCCATGCTGGTGCCCGCCTTGGGACCAACCATGAACGTGATGGCGTACTGGCCGTTCCACGACGGATTGTCGGCGAGGGCGGTAGCGGGAAATAACGGCGTGATCGGCAGCAACGCGGCGCATACACCGACGAAATTTTTCCAGCGGTGCGATGCCATTGTTTCTCCTCTGCGGCCGTACCTCTTCAATAGTCATCCGCCGATACATCGCGGGCAAGGTTCTGGCCGATTGTCGGCATTCGCGAGAAGATTCGCTCCCCTCAGCTCTCCACCAAATCGGGAATCGGCTCCGCGTCCGTCAGCCAGTGGCGTCCGGTCCGGCGGGCCGCCTCCCACTTCGGGATGCTGACGGCGTCGTCCTGACCCAGGTCCTCCGGCGACGGGCCGATGCGCCGGGCCAGCCCGGAGAGGGCACCCAGATCGAAGTTGTAGAGCTCCGCCGCCGCCAGACCGAGCATGTGCCGGGTCTCCTCGATCGGGATGTCCCAGAAGGAGCGGCGCAGCCAGTCGAGGGTGTGCGGCCACGTCCCCTCCGGATGAGGGAAGTCGTTGCCCCACAATAGGTTCGAAACGCCGATTTCGTAGCGCCGCGCCAGCTCCCGGCGCTCGGTGGTGGTGGCGCCGATGAAGCAGTTCCGGTCGAAGTAGGCCGAGGGCGGCATCGTCAGGTCGCCCTCCATCTGATGGCTCATCTTCTTGGCCGAATGCTCACGCAGGTACCGCGTGTCCATCAGCCAGAGCAGATCGTTGGCCCAGAACGCGCCGCACTCCGTGACGCCCCAGCGCAGCCGGGGGAATCGCTCGAACACTCCCGACCACAACGCGAACCACATCGGGCGGGCCCCCCACCAGCGCACCTCGGTGACATAGATCCCCAGGTGCCCGCCGTACTCCTCCTGGGGGGCCGGACCGGAGTGGGTGTGCACCGGCATCTGCAGGTCCTGGCAGGCGGCCCAGACCTTGTCGTAGCGGCGGTCGTGATACGGCGGATAGCCGACCCAGCGCGCGGGGATCAGGATCCCGCCCCGCAGCCCGGACTCGGCCGCGCGAGTGATCTCGGCGACGGCCGCGTCGACGTCCGCCAGAATCGGCACCACCGCGACCCCGGCCCGACGTTCGGGGCTGTGGCTGCACAGCTCGGCCAACCAGCGATTGTGGGCCCGCGCCCCGGCCATGGCGCGCCCGGGGTCCAGGTCGCCCGACTGGCCCAGGCCGGCCCCGAACGGCGCGCCGGCGACCCCGGTCACCGCGTCGGCGTCGGGGAAGATGACCTCGCCGACCACCCCGTCGCCGTCGAGCTCCTTGTCGCGCAGCGCCACATCCCATCCCCCCGCGATGCCCTCCCCGTTCTCGGAGAACCATTCCTGCGCGAACTGCTCGTCGATGAATCCACCGGCCTGCGCCGCGGCGGTCTTCTCGGCCAGGTAGGTCTCGAAGTCGTCCCGGTATTCGGGGTCGACGTATTCGCGGTATCGCTCGGTCGGGAGCTCGGCGTGGGTGTCGGCGGAGATGATGACGTACGGGTCCACGGTGGGCGTCCTTTCGCTACCAGGTACGGATCGGGTCGGGCTCGAAGGCGGTGCTGCTCGCGCCGGCGGGCACGGCGGTCAGAGGCTCGGCGACCTCGGCCACGGTCGGGCCGATTCGGTCGGCCAGCGGCGCGAGCGCCTCGAGGTCGAAGCCGTAGACTGCCGCCGCGGTGCCGCCCACGATGGCCGCCACCTCGTCGGCCGGGACGCAGGAGAAGGTGTGCCGCAGCGCTTCTCGGCTGTGGGGGAAGGTCCCCTCGTAATGCGGGTAGTCACTCCCCCACATGATTCGGTCGACGCCGATTGCCTGGCGCTCGGCACATTCGACTGGACGCATGAAACTGGCGCCCACGTAACACTGGCGGGCCCAGTACTCGCTGGGCTTGAGACGCAGCGAACCGGCGGTGGGCCCGGCGAACCGGGCGATCGCCGAGCTCGCACGCCCGTAGCGCGCCGCCGCGACGTCGAGCGAAGCGAGGGTTGCCGGTATCCAGCCGGCGCCCTGCTCGGTGAAGACCACGGTGAGGTCCGGGTGGCGATCCAGTGCGCCGCTGAGGATCAGGTGCCACAGCGCCCGGTGCGCCCACCAGTGCGTCTCGTACACCCACACCGCGAACGAGCTGCCCCACCCGTCCGTGGGGCTGGGGCCGGCGTTGCCGCCGTGGTGGTTGAGCACCAGGCCCGCCTCCGCGCACGCCGCCCACAGCGGTTCCCAATGCTCGGCGTAGAGCGGGGGAAGGCCGGTGCACGGGGCGATTCCGGGCAGCAACACCCCGCCGCGCAGGCCGAGCTTGGCGATGTGCGCCAGCTCGGCGATGGCTTCGTCGAGATCCCCGAGCAGGATCTGGCCGACGCCGGCCCGCCGCTCGCGTGACAACGAGCAGAAGTCGGACAGCCAGCGATTGTGCGCGCGCAGGCCCGCCCAGCGCAGCTCGAGCTCCCGCGCGGTCTCCGGCGGAGGGGCGGCCAGGCTCGCGTGCGGGAAGAACGGCGGCACGGTGTTGGGGAAGATGACCTCCCCCGCGATGCCGTCGGAGTCCAGCTCCGAGTTCCGCCGGTCGCTGTTCCAGTTGTGCTCGGCGTCGGGCTCGCTGAGGTCGCCGAACGGGTTGACGTATGTCCTTGCCCAGCTGTCGAATTCATCCCGATAGTGCGGATCGAGGTAGTCGCGGTAGTCGAGCAGGTCAGCGCCGGCGTGGCAATCGGCCGAGATGACCGTGTACCGGTCCATGCGCCTACACCCGCGCCGGCTCGGGCCCGGGGGCGGCGAGCAGGGCCACGTCGTCGTAGCGCTGGTGCACGTACGGCAGCAGCCATTCCTGCGGCACGCGGGCCGCGATCCGGCCCACCTGGATGGTGCGCCGACGGCACCAGGTGATCGACCGGATTTCGCGAATCACGATGTCGGCCACCGGGTCAAGAGGCGACTCCCCCAACTCGAGGGTGCCGTCGATGTTCTCCAACAGCTCGTAGTGCCGATGGTATTCGCCGTAGACCAGGTGGGGGTCGGTGATACCGCCGCCGTCGGGGGCGCGCAGGAACTTGAAGTAGAACTCGGTGTTCACCTGGTCGGGCGGCAGCTCCGCCGGGCCGGCGACCTGCCCGACCACCCTGATGAGCTGATAGCCCAAGCGGTCAACGGCGGCGGTGACGCGATCACCGTCGCGCTCCACCTCGATGTGGGCCAGTTTCTTTGGTTCGCCGAATGTTTCGCGCCCGCCCGTGACCGACTGTTCGGTGGACTGGGGCATGAAGAGGGGATAGTCGCCCTCGCGTTCGCCGTGCCGGGCGGCCACCGAGAACACCGCCGACCCGAACGGCGGCCTGCCCTCGATGCGCACGCGCTGAAGCTGAACCCGCACCAGCGGTTCGGCCCCCGGCTGCAGCGGCTTGGGCAGCACGGCCGCGACGATGTCCGGATCGGTGAGGTAGGTGACCGTCACCGCCTCGGTGGCGATGGGCGCCTTGGTGGCATCGATCTCATGGTCGACCTGCGCCTCCGGTGCGCGAGGACCGTAGCGGATTTCCCTGTTGCTCAACGCTTTTCTCCTTCCGTCTCTTCAGCCCGCTCGGCGCTTCGGCCGAGGACGTCGACCAGGTAATCGGGTGTGCCGCGATTCAGGATCGAGGCCGCCTTTCGGCTCACGACCTGATCGGCCGGTGTGGGTGGCCCCACCATCCAAAAGCGCTCCGCGCGAATGCCTTCCACCACCAGGTCGGCGACCGTCTCGAGCGGAGTGAACTCGACATGCGCACCGGCGGCCTCGAAGCGGGCCACCACCTTGGCCAAGGTCTGATCGGGTGTCTGACGCTGCTGCGTCGCGGCGTAGCGCCGCGGTCGGTGTCGCCACGATTCCCAGATGCCGGTGTTCAAGAAGCCGCCGGGGAACAGGACGTGCGCCCGCACCCCCGTCCCCGTCATCTCGAGGTGGGTGTAGAGGCTCTCCGTCAGACAGAGCACCGCGGCCTTGGTCATCGGGTAGACCGCCGTGGCCGGCCCGCCCATGGCCCCGCGAGCGATCGGCGCGAACCCGCCATTGCCCGAGCAGGTGTTGACCACGTGCCCTTCGCCCTGTTCGAGCAGGAGGGGCACGAAGGCCTTGATGCCATGTATGACGCCCAACACGTTGACATCGATCCCCCAGCGCCAATCGGCCAGATCGTGCTCCCACATGTAACCCTCGGAGACCCCGCCGGTGCCGGCGTTGTTGCACACCACGTGCACGCCGCCAAAGCGAGAAATCGTCTCCTTGGCGAGCGACTCGACCGAGGAATAGTCGGTGACGTCGGTGACCACGCCGGCCACCTCGATGCCCTCGTCCGCGAGCGCCCGGGTCGCCTGGTCCAGCGGCTCGGCGAGGACGTCGGCCAGCACCACCTTCATGCCCTCTTGGCCGAACCGCCTGCCCATGGCCCGGCCGATGCCCCCGGCTCCGCCGGTTATCACCGCCACCTTGCCCGGTAGGTCATTCATTGTGGCGATCGTCACATAGTCGCTTATCACATCGCAAGCAGTCGCACTATGCGACCATTGCGCCCATGGCGCCGCGTCCCTCCCCACAAACCGAGCGGGTAGTGGCCCTATTCGAGCAGCTCGCGGGCGACACGAGCCGGGGCATGACGCTGGCCGAGGTGTCGCGCCGGTTGAGCGTCCACAAGGCCAGTTGCCATTCGATGCTGTCCGAGTTGCTGCGAGCCGGCTGGCTGCTGCGCGACCCGGTTCGCAAGACCTATCACCTGGGTCCCGCCCTGGTTCGCCTCGGCCGGGAGGCGGCGGGGCGCTATCCGGCGCTGGTGCTGGCCCGCTCCGCGATGGCCGAACTGTCGGCCGCGACGGGCGCGCACTGCGTGGCGTTCTCGGTGAGCGAGGACCACTCGACGGTGGTCGATCAGGTTCGTAGCCGCCGCGGCGGCGGGCATCCGATGCCCACCGGCACCCAGTTCCCCCATCGCCCGCCCTACGGCGCCTCGACCGTTGCCTTTGCCGGGGCCGAGGCGCGGGAGCGCTGGCTGGCCGCGCTGCCCGAGGACGTGCGGGACCGCTACGGGCGGGCCATCGCGGCAGCACAACAGCGCGGCTACGCGGTCGGTCTTCACCTCCTGCCCGACCTGCGCCTGCAGGAGCTGGCGCTGATCGTGCGCAGCGCCGAGGTCCGTTCCTCGCGGCTCAGCCAGCTGGCGCAGCAACTGACCGACGAGCTGATCCACCAGGAGGACTGGTTCCCGGTCAGCCTGGAGCCGGACCGCACCTACGAGGTGAGCCACATCGACTCCCCCATCCTGGGACCCGATTCCCGCATCGCCCTGATGCTCAGCCTGGTCCCCAGCGCGGAGCCGATGAGCGGCGCGGCGGTAACCCGCATGGGGGCGCAGCTCGCTTCCGCGACCCGCAACCTGAGCGCGACCCTGGCCGAAGAGTCGGTGGCCGAAACTCGTTGAGAGACAACGGCTGCCGGGCGACGAAGTGGCCCGCGGCTTGAGTGGACTCAGTCCGACGACTTCTTGGAGTCTTTGGAATCCTCGTCGTCGTCCTCGTCGTCCTCGTCGTCCTCGTCGTCCTCGTCGTCCTCGTCGTCCTCGTCGTCCTCGTCGTCCTCGTCGTCCTCGTCGTCCTTGTCGTCCTCGTCCTTGGAGTCCTTGTCGTCCTTGGACTTGTCCTTCTTGGACTTGTCGTCCTTCTTGCCCTTGCCCTCGTCCTTCTTGTCTTTGTCCTTGTCCTTGGACTTTTCGGAGTCCGATTTGTCGGAGTTGTCGAGCTTGTCCGCGAATTTCGTCAACAGCTCGGCTAGTTTGCGGGCCTCATCGGAGTCCAGCGAATCGAGAAACAATTGCTCGTCGGCGTCCGAGACACGCTGAACGAAAACTGCGTCGTCCTTGATGCCGACGTCCCACCGGCCCCCCTCGTCACGAGCCATCTGATGCCGCCTTTCAACTAGTGAGCTGTTTGCACAACCGACGCGCCCGGCGCGTTACTGCGTTGTTTACCCACTTGTGCCGGCGACGCCTCACTGATGTGTCTCGCGCCCGGGTTCAGGGCGCAATCGGCCGCTTGAAGAAACATGCGACGGAAAAGGCTCCGCGGTGGTCGGCGTCCAGCCCGACCATCTCCCACCCCAGCCGACCGAGCTCATCGGCCCTCAGCTTCATCTCGTCCATCGCGGTGTCCCCCTCGCGGTAATCCCAGGTGTACTCCCATTGCTGCGGGTACCACTTGCCGTCTGACGCCAGCCACCATCCCGGGCCCGGTGAAGGATTGTCCATGTCGTCGTGAGTACCACAGGCGGTGCCGGCCGTCGCAGCTACGGCGCGTACGCCCAACCGAGAAAGATGTTTTGCGTGTCGTTCGGGCTCGGCCTTATTTCCCGGATGTGCGGCGGGGTGAAGTAATTGGCGGTCAGGTACTGCCCGTTGCCCTCGCTGAGCATCACGTGTCCGGTGCCGTGGTCGAACCCGGGATTGCTCGTAAAAACGAGCGCCCCCTCCGGGATGCCGTCGGGGCTGGTATGGATCTGCCCGTTGCGATTGAGGTCGTTGAACGCATCCATCGCCGAGGGGTAGCGGAACGCGTGGTTGTAGGCCTGTTCGACGAACGCCTCGCACTGCACGGTGTTGTTCGGGTCGCTGGCCATCTGGTCGCGCGCCCACGCGAGGGCGTGCGCCGCCTTGTCCTCGCCGGCGTTGGAGGTGGGCGCCGCCGCGCCGCCGGCGCAGTCCGGCCCGAGCGCGTCGAGAGTGCGCGTGTCGATGTCGACATCGGCGACGTAATGACCGTCAGTTGTCTTGTACCAGAGGCTGTCCCAACCGCCGTTGGAGATCTGGTAGCTGAAGAAGCCCTTCACGGGCTCGCCCGCGGTATGGCAAACGAGGGTCAGGACCTGGCCGGCGTTGTATACGCCCTCCTGGCCTGCCTTCGAGGTGGGGCCGGTCATGCGATTGGTGGTCGGCGCTTTGACGGTGCCGGTCGTTTCAGCCTGAGCGGGCGCGGCGGTGCTCAGACCGAAGGCAAAAACGGCTGCCGTCGCGGCCGCGATTGCTGATCTCATCGCCTGGTCTTTCTGCCACGCCCCATATGAAATTGATCGGGACGCTACACCGGGACCAAAGGCCACGTCCTTGAAATGGACGCAAGAACTCGATGGGCAATTCGTAAAGGATCCCGCGGCTTCCTTATCGACCCATTACCGAAACCCGCCGGGGCTCGCCAATTTCAGCAGTGGTCTGTCCAACACCGCTGCAAGGGGCAGTACGTCGAATGCGCGAGGGCCACCATGGAATGCACGTCTCCGAACGTCACGTTCCGTTGATCCAGGTTGGCGTGGATGCTCTGAGCGATCTGGTCATACGTCCAACCCCAGCCCAGGTCGTCACAGATGAGGCGCCCCATTCCCGTGAGGGCGGCGTCGTGTTCCGGCGGCCAATTGAAACCCTGGGCCCGCAGCTGGGCCAGGTAGGCGTCGTCGAGGGGATCGGCGGCCGCGATGCCGGCGCTGGCGAGAAGGGCGGCGCCAGCCGTGACGGGAACGGCCAACCGGGTTAGCCAGCGACGTAAGGACATTCGATGCGTTTCCTTTCCTCGCGCCGGTGGCGACGCCGCCGTCAGTCGACGGTCGCAAACGCGGCGAGAAAACGAAGAATAGGAAAGGCAGGGAAATTGCAGCTTATGAAAAGCTGAATAGTCGGCATCGCTCAAGGCTTCAGTGTCAGCCCGCGGGCGGCGGTGGCGGCGGCGGAGTCCATCTCCGCCCGTCCGTGGTCCACCCGCACGGCAGCCAGTTCAGCTGGGGGCCGTCGAACGTCAGGCATTTCGGCGTGCCCGGCGGCGGCGTCGGGCCGGGAGACGGCGAGTCAGCGTGAGCGGTCGCTCCGCTGAGCATCACAGTCCCAACGGCGACAAATATCGCTGCCGACTTCCTCATCGCGATTCCGGTGCTTGGGGAACCACCAGAGCGATTCGCTAGCCTTCGGCCCGCGCGTTCACGATTCGAATGCTAATTGTCCGAACTGCTGAAGGCCTGGAGAATTCCTGACAATCGGCCGTGCGGCCGGCCTGCGGACAACATGCGGCGCCCCCAGACCGCGCTCGGGGTGAAGCGTGTAAGAGGGCGTTCGA
>NZ_LZJB01000547.1:0-1569 GCF_001666895.1 Mycobacterium sp. E3298 | reverse complement strand
GCGCGGCGAAACGCTTGGGAGAAGACCGCTCGTGCGGGTGACGTCTAAGATTTCCCCGTGCCGCTCTACGCCGCCTACGGGTCGAACATGGATCCTGAGCAGATGCTCAAGCGGGCACCCCATTCCCCGATGGCCGGAACCGGCTGGCTGCACGGCTGGCGCCTGACGTTCGGCGGCGAGGACATCGGCTGGGAAGGCGCGCTGGCCACGGTGGTCGAAGACCCGACCTCCAAGGTGTTCGTCGTCCTCTACGACATGACCCCGGCCGACGAGAACAACCTCGACCGGTGGGAGGGCTCGGAGTTCGGCGTCCACAAGAAGATCCGCTGCCGGGTGGAACGCATCTCGTCGGACACCAGCACCGACCCCGTGCTGGCCTGGCTGTACGTGCTCGACGCCTGGGAGGGCGGCCTGCCCTCGGCGCGATACCTGGGCGTGATGGCTGACGCCGCCGAAATCGCCGGAGCCCCAAGCGATTACGTGCACAACCTGCGCACCAGACCGGCCCACAACATCGGCCCGGGAACGGGCTCCTAGGGCCCGTGTCGATTCTCTCCAGCGCCAGCCGTGCTGCCGCGGCACTGAGGTTGCCGCCCGCGCTTTGGCCCCCGACGCACAGCCGGCCGCCGTCCCAATCGCGGCCGGGGTCGGCCGCCCAGCGGACGACGTCGTAGACCTGGTGTGGCGCCGCCGGGAAGCGGTGCCGCGGCGCCAGCACGTAGTCGGGATTGATCACCACCACGCCTGCGTTGGCGGCCAGGTACCGGCACCAGGGATCGTCCTGTTCGGGGTGCCCGACCACGAAGCCCCCGCCGTGCACGTTGACGTAGACCGCCTGGTTCGCCGTGCCGGCCGGCGGGTGGTAGACGGTTGCCGGTACGGGGCCGTGCCGGGCGGGGATGGTGACCTCGGTGGTCCGGCCGCGGAATTCGGGGAATCGCACGGCGGCCTTGGGGGCCGGGTTCACGACGGCGGCGAAAGTGCGGGCCAGTGCGTCGGCGACGACTGGTCTGGAGAGAATCGACACGGGCCCTAGGAGCCCGTTCCCGGGCCGATGTTGTGGGCCGGTCTGGTGCGCAGGTTGTGCACGTAATCGCTTGGGGCTCCGGCGATTTCGGCGGCGTCAGCCATCACGCCCAGGTATCGCGCCGAGGGCAGGCCGCCCTCCCAGGCGTCGAGCACGTACAGCCAGGCCAGCACGGGGTCGGTGCTGGTGTCCGACGAGATGCGTTCCACCCGGCAGCGGATCTTCTTGTGGACGCCGAACTCCGAGCCCTCCCACCGGTCGAGGTTGTTCTCGTCGGCCGGGGTCATGTCGTAGAGGACGACGAACACCTTGGAGGTCGGGTCTTCGACCACCGTGGCCAGCGCGCCTTCCCAGCCGATGTCCTCGCCGCCGAACGTCAGGCGCCAGCCGTGCAGCCAGCCGGTTCCGGCCATCGGGGAATGGGGTGCCCGCTTGAGCATCTGCTCAGGATCCATGTTCGACCCGTAGGCGGCGTAGAGCGGCACGGGGAAATCTTAGACGTCACCCGCACGAGCGGTCTTCTCCCAAGCGTTTCGCCGCGC
>NZ_LZJB01000546.1:0-2241 GCF_001666895.1 Mycobacterium sp. E3298 | reverse complement strand
GGCGCCGAGCCGTACTACCACCTCGACGGCCCCGTCCAGTCCACCGCCAAGGTCCTGGAAAAGGCCGGCATGAAGATTGGTGACATCGACATCACCGAGATCAACGAGGCGTTCGCGTCGGTGGTGCTGTCCTGGGCGCGGGTGCACAACCCGGACATGGACAAGGTGAACGTGAACGGTGGGGCGATCGCGTTGGGCCACCCGGTGGGCAGCACCGGCAGCCGGCTGATCACCACCGCGCTGCACGAGCTGGAGCGCACCGACCAGAGCACCGCGCTGATCACCATGTGCGCGGGCGGTGCCCTGTCAACCGGCACCATCATCGAACGCATCTAGCCTCTCGGTGCTCGTCTCCGAAGAGAGCCGCATCGCCGCGGCGCAGGCCTACATCGACGCGCTTGTCAGCCATCACGGCGACTCCGTTCCGTTCGCCGCGCGGTGCACCCGCGTCGAGCAAGGGATCAAGAACGGGTTCTCCGGAAACCATCTGCGCCGCAGCATGAATCGTGGTCCGCAGTACCGATTTCTCGCGGACACGACGCCGCCGGATTACCGAATCGACGGAGACCGGGTGCACGCGGCGTACACCGTGCTGACCAAGGCGGCGTTCGGCGGCCGTCGGCTGGCCGCACGAGTCAACGAGACGTTCGTGATACCGGCCGAAAGCTCAAGCGGCAAGGCCGAAATCCACCACATCAAGGTTCGCTTCCAACCATTTGTCCAGCGCTAAGGGAACATCATGCCTAAACCGAAGCCACGCTCTTTGAACGCCCCCTGGGTCGGCTTCATCATCAAATGGATGGCCAAGGGCAACACGTGGATCTACCGACGCAGCAACGGAAAACTGGGCGGCACCTTCGGCAACGCGCCGGTCGCCCTGCTCACCACGACGGGCCGTAAGACCGGTGAACCGCGGGTGAGCCCGCTGCTGTATCTACGCGAAGGGAACCGGGTGGTACTGGTCGCATCGAAGGGCGGCAGCGAGAAGAACCCATTGTGGTACCTCAACCTCAAGGCCAATCCCAAAGTCTCCGTGCAGATCAAGGACGAGGTGCTGCAGCTGCAGGCCCGTGACGCCACCGAGGCCGAGCGCGCGGAGTACTGGCCGAAGCTGGATGCCATGTACCCGTCATTCGGCGACTACCGATCGTGGACGGACCGTGTCATCCCGATCGTCATCTGCGACCCGTAACGTTTCCCTCGCTGCAGGTTGGGAAAGATCCTGGGCGACGTCGTCGACGCTGACGTCGGCGAAGCCGCGGGCACTGAACAGCTCGACGGCGAAAGGGTGATTCTGCCGGCTTCTTTCGGCGGGCGCGACGAAGACCCGTTGTGGTATCGCAACCTGAAGGAGCATCCCGAAGTGCGGGTGCAGATCCGCGCCCGGCAGCTGGATCTGGTGGCCCGGGACGCCACAGACGCTGAGCGCGAACGCTATTGGCCGCCGCTGAAGCGGATCTGCCCTCGCTACCGCGAATACCGTCGGGCCATCGACCGCGTCATCCCGCTCGTGGTCTGCGAGCCGCGCTAGGCGCGGCCGGTTTGTCTGGGTAGGACCGTCGGCGAAAACGGAGCAGCCGGCCTTGGCCGTCCGCCGCCGAACCATCCGTTGCACCCGGGCACGGCACCTCAGGGCTTGACTGAGCATATCGCCGTATGTGACGATTTCGTCAGAAAGCGTGCGCCGTGGCCGCCAGGCGCGCTGTGAGGAGAACGATGCGTCGCACACCGGCCGGTGTCCCGGTATACGAACCCGACCTCTACTCCGCCGCCGCCATCGTCGATCCCTACCCGCACTACCGGCGCCTGCGCGACCTCGGCCCGGTGGTCTGGCTGGCCAAGCAGAAGGCGTACGCGCTCCCCCGCTACGCCGAGAGCAAGGCCGTGTTGCGTGACGACACGACGTTCCTGTCGGGCAGGGGCGTCTCCCTGAACCCGATCACCAATCGCCTATCGCGAGGCACGACCCTCAACAGCGACGGCGACGAGCACGATCAACGTCGCAAACTGGTCGCGCACCGACTGTTGCCGCGCGTGCTGCGTGCGATCAGCGACAGCGTGGACGCCACCGCCGCGGCGGTCGTCGATGCCGCGCTCGCCCAGGGTGCGGTCGACGGGGTAAACGACCTGGCGGCCGCCCTGCCGCTGGCCGTGGTGCCTGACCTCATCGGTTGGCCGCGGGATGGTCGGCATCACCTCATCGACTGGGGCGGGGCCACTTTCGATGTCCTCGGCCCGCTG
>NZ_LZJB01000545.1:0-827 GCF_001666895.1 Mycobacterium sp. E3298 | reverse complement strand
GGAGAACAAGCCGTCCAATCCCAGCGACCCGCACGACGGGGTCTACACGGCGGCGCGGCTGGCCCGGGACGAGGGGGTGCCCATCTCGACGATCTCGTTCGGCACCAAGACCGGCGAGATCGAGATGGACGGGCAGCGCGTGGCCGTCCCGGTTTCGACGGACCAGATGAAGACGATCGCCAAGCTGTCCGGCGGGCAGTCCTACACCGCCAGCAACATCGCCGAGCTCAACAAGAGCTACAACGCCATCGAGAAGGACATCGGCTATCGCACCGTGGCCGGGCCGGGCAGCGCCGGGTGGCTGCGCCTGGGCGTGATCACCGCCTTGATCGCGACGGCGCTGGCGCTGCTGATCAACCGGCGGCTGCCGGTCTGATCGTCAGGACGGCAGCCGGCGGTTCAGGAACAGGCCGGCCAGGATCGCGCCGGCCAACGCGACCGCCCCCAGCAGCATCCACGCGAGGCTGGCGTCGCCCTTGACGGTCTCGTACCCGATCTGGCGCTGCAGGGTCGAGTAGACGTTCTTCAGCGACTCCAGGCTGTCGGCATGGAACGCCTGGCCGTCGGTGATCTCGCAGATCTTCTGCAGCGTCTGGTCGTCTACGGGAACCGGGATGGTGGCGCCCTCGTACTCGACGGTGCCGTACGGCGTCCCGAAGGAGATGGTCGAGATCTGCACGCCCGCGGCCTTGGCGGCCCGGGCGGCGGTGAACGCCCCCTGCGGGGCGTTGGCGTCCAGCGGCACGTTCTCCGCGCCGCCGTGTAGACCCCGTCGTGCGGGTCGCTGGGATTGGACGGCTTGTTCTCCCCGCCGTCGGACAGCAGCA
>NZ_LZJB01000544.1:0-13485 GCF_001666895.1 Mycobacterium sp. E3298 | reverse complement strand
CTGGCGGAGTTGGACGACGCCGACACGCGCGCGTCGGTCACCGCGGAGCGAGCCCTGCTGGCCGAACTGGAGGCGGGTTGCTCCGCACCGGTGGGCGCGATCGCCGAGGTGGTCGAGTCCATCGATGAGGACGGCCGCGTCTTCGAAGAGCTGTCGCTGCGCGGTTGC
Source organism: Mycobacterium sp. E3298 (assembly GCF_001666895.1). Lineage (NCBI taxonomy): Bacteria > Bacillati > Actinomycetota > Actinomycetes > Mycobacteriales > Mycobacteriaceae > Mycobacterium > Mycobacterium sp. E3298. Next base: position 13,317 of record NZ_LZJB01000544.1, on the reverse strand, counting down.
GTGGCGGCGCTGGACGGGTCCGACGTGATACGCGCGTCCGGCATCGGCACCGCCGACCGGGCGCACGAGCTGGGGGTATCGGTCGCCGCGGAGTTGTTCGAACTCGGCGCCCGAGAGCTGATGGCCGAAGCGCGGCAGGACCCGAACCGAGGAAATTAATTGCGAGTGACGTGGGAGCGACAATGACGACGCGAGGGCGTAAGCCGAGACCCGGCCGCATCACGTACGTGGGTTCCGGACCCGGCGATCCGGGTCTGTTGACCACCCGGGCCGCGACGGTATTGGCGAACGCCGCCCTGGTGTTCACCGACCCCGACGTGCCGGAGCCGGTGCTGGCGCTGATCGGCAAGGACCTACCACCCGTCTCCGGCCCGGCGCCGGCCGAGGCCGCCGCCGGCAACGGTGACGCGCCCACCGACGGAGCGGAGCAGCCCGCGGTGATATCGGCCGGTCCGGATGTCCGCCCGGCGCTCGGCGAGCCGGCCGAGGTGGCCAAGACGCTGACCGCCGAGGCCCGTGCCGGCGCCGACGTGGTGCGGCTGGTGGCCGGCGACCCGCTGACGGTCGACGCGGTGATCACCGAGGTGAACGCCGTCGCGCGGAGCCACCTGCACATCGAGATCGTGCCCGGCCTGGCGCCGACCGGCGCCGTGCCCAGCTACGCGGGGCTGCCGCTGGGCTCGTCGCACACGGTCGCCGACGTGCGCGACCCGAACGTGGATTGGGACGCTCTGGCCGCCGCGCCGGGCCCGCTGATCCTGCAGGCCACCACGTCGCATCTGGCCGACGCGGCGCGCACCCTGATCGAGCACGAGCTCTCCGAGAGCACCCCGTGCGTGGTGACCGCGCACGGCACCACCTGCCAGCAGCGGTCGATCGAGACCACGCTGGGCGGTCTGACCGACTCGGCCGTGCTGGGTGGGACGGACCCGGCGGGCCCGTTGACCGGGCCGCTGGTGGTGACCATCGGCAAGACGGTGGCCAGCCGGGCGAAGCTGAACTGGTGGGAGAGCCGGGCGCTGTACGGCTGGACGGTGCTGGTGCCGCGCACCAAGGACCAGGCCGGCGAGATGAGCGAGCGGCTGACGTCCTACGGCGCGCTGCCGATCGAGGTGCCGACCATCGCCGTCGAGCCGCCCCGCAGCCCCGCCCAGATGGAGCGGGCCGTCAAGGGTCTGGTCGACGGCCGCTTCCAGTGGGTGGTGTTCACCTCCACCAATGCGGTGCGCGCGGTGTGGGAGAAGTTCGGCGAGTTCGGTCTGGACGCGCGGGCGTTCTCGGGCGTCAAGATCGCCTGTGTCGGCGAGTCGACGGCCGACCGGGTCCGGGCGTTCGGCATCAGCCCCGAGCTGGTGCCTGCGGGCGAACAGTCCTCACTCGGCCTGCTGGACGACTTCCCGGACTACGACAGCATTTTCGACCCGGTGAACCGGGTGCTGCTGCCGCGGGCCGACATCGCCACCGAGACGCTGGCCGAGGGACTGCGCGAGCGCGGCTGGGAGATCGAGGATGTCACCGCCTACCGGACGGTGCGGGCCGCGCCGCCGCCGGCGGAGACGCGGGAGATGATCAAGACCGGCGGCTTCGACGCGGTGTGCTTCACCTCCAGCTCCACCGTGCGCAACCTGGTCGGCATCGCCGGCAAGCCGCACGCGCGGACGATCATCGCCTGCATCGGTCCCAAGACGGCCGAGACCGCCGCGGAATTCGGGCTGCGGGTGGACGTGCAGCCCGAGACGGCCGCCGTCGGCCCGCTGGTCGATGCCCTGGCCGAGCACGCCGCCCGGTTGCGCGCCGAGGGCGCGCTGCCACCGCCGCGTAAGAAGAGCCGCAGGCGCTAGTGGGCCGCCACCAGAGGAGCTAGCCCATGGCCTACCCGCGGCAGCGTCCGCGCCGGCTCCGCTCCACCCCCGCGATGCGTCGCCTGGTGGCGCAAACATCTTTGGAGCCAAGGCATTTGGTGCTGCCGATGTTCGTCGCCGACGGTATCGACGAACCACGGCCGATCGCGTCGATGCCGGGCGTGGTGCAACACACCCGCGACTCGCTGCGCAGCGCGGCGGCCGACGCCGTCGCGGCCGGGGTGGGCGGGCTGATGCTGTTCGGGGTGCCCCGGGACGAAGACAAGGATGCGACGGGGTCGGCGGGCACCGATCCCGACGGCATCCTCAACCTCGCCCTGCGCGACCTGGCCAAGGATCTCGGCGATGCGACGGTGTTGATGGCCGACACCTGCCTGGACGAATTCACCGACCACGGCCACTGCGGCGTCCTGGACGCCAGGGGCCGGGTGGACAACGACGCCACGTTGGCTCGCTACGTGAAACTTGCTGTGGCGCAGGCGGAATCGGGCGCGCACGTGGTGGGCCCGAGTGGGATGATGGACGGCCAGGTGGCCGCGATACGCGACGGCCTGGACGCCGCGGGCCACACCGACGTGGTCATCCTCGCCTACGCCGCGAAGTTCGCCTCGGCGTTCTACGGCCCGTTCCGCGAGGCGGTCAGCTCCAGCCTGTCCGGCGACCGGCGCACCTATCAGCAGGAGTCGGGCAACTTCCGCGAAGCGCTGCGCGAGATCCGGCTGGACCTCGACGAGGGCGCGGACATCCTGATGGTCAAGCCCGCGCTGGGTTACCTCGACGTGGTGGCCGCCGCGGCGGAGGTGTCGCCGGTGCCGGTGGCGGCCTACCAGGTCTCGGGGGAGTACGCCATGATTTGCGCTGCGGCCGCCAACAATTGGATCGACGAGCGGGTCGCGGCTCTCGAGTCGTTGACGAGCATTCGCCGGGCCGGAGCCGATATTGTGCTGACCTACTGGGCCGCCGACGTGGCGGGTTGGCTTTCGTGAGATGGGGCTTGCTGTGAATTCCGAGTCGACGGCCGCGGAACGCAAGCCGCTGTTCTACGAACCGGGCGCCAGCTGGATCTGGGTGCTGTGGGGCCCGGTGGCCGCGGGCGCGATGATCCTGATCGAAATCTGGAGCGGTGCGCCCGTGTCGTTCCTGATCCCGCTGATCTTCTTGGTCCTGGTATCGGGGTTCGTCGGGTTGCAGGTGAAGGCGGCCCGGATCCACGTCTCGGTCGAACTCACCGAGGACGCCCTGCGCCAGGGCACCGAAACCATCCTGGTGCGCGAGATCCTCAAGGTGTACCCGGAACCGGAGAACCACGAAGCCTCCGGCAAGGAGTTGGCGCGGTGGCAGTCGGCGCGGGCCCTAGGCGAATTGGTCGGGGTGCCGCGCGGCCGCATCGGCATCGGCCTGAAGCTGACCGGCGCGCGCTACGCGCAGGCGTGGGCGCGCCGGCACCGTGAGCTCCGCGCGGCCCTGACCCCGTTGGTCCAGGAGCGGGTCGAGCCCGCCGACGTCACCGACTTCGACCGTGACGACGACGCCGGGTCCGCGCAGTGAGCGCCCGCTACCGGAGCAACAGGGCGTTGGTCGAACTCGCCCTGGCCTGCGCGGCGCTGATCGGCGCGGGAGTCAGCTGGGCGCGGTCGCACCACACCGTGGCGGTGGCGCCGATCGCGGACGGGCAGCCGTTCACCACGTCGACGGTGTATGACCCGCAGCTGCTCTTGCTGGCCCTGCTGCTGCTGACCAGCGCAGGGGTGCTGGCGGTGGTGGGAATCTCCAGGCAGCGCCGTGAGCGGCGCGCTAAGACATCCTGACCAGCGGCAACGCCATGCGACGGCGGCTGGCGATCGCGTCGGCCAAGTCGTGCAGCGCCTCGGGCACCGAGTAATTGCCGGAGAACCCGCCGTCAGCCACCAGTTCGGCGACCGCCGGGCTTGCCACCAAGGTCCACTGCACCCCCTCGGCGCGGCACGCGTCATCGAAGGTTTCCAGAAGTGAAATGCCCGCCGTAGCAAATTCGCTTACGTCGCCCATGTCGAGCACCACGCGGTCCTCTCCGAGGATGAAACGCCGAATGTGCTCGCCGACCTGATCCGCATTGCAGGCGCTTATTTCCCCCCGGATCGTCACCACGGTCGCCAATTGGCGGCGGTGAGCCCGAACCCATGCGCCGCCGCACTGGAAGATGCCGTTCTGATCCCGTGTCAGGACATCGGCGATCGTCATGGGCACCCCTCACTCTCCGTGGCGCTCGCTATGGCTTTGACGCTAAACCGCAAGCTTAAGGAGGGTGAAAGCCGCATCTAACGTTTTGTTAAGAAGCGATTTTCGCCGCCATTCCGCGCCGATACGAGCAAAGTTGGTCCGGGGCCGATTCGCCGCGAAAGTCCGCGTGCCACACCACAACCGTCCGGGCGTCACGGCGGTTGCGCTGCTAGGCTGCCAGGGCTACCGGTTGCGAGGCGGGGACTTGTGACAGCGCGAGGTCGCCCGGTCAGCCGAGCTACCAGGCGAACGTGAAGTCCAGGCGGAAAGAGCATCGTGCGCGGCGCAGAGATCAGGGGAGAGATCAAGGCCCTGACGGGACTTCGCATCGTCGCCGCGCTCTGGGTAGTGCTCTTCCACTTCCGGCCGATGCTGGGCGACGTGGGGCCCGACTTCCGCGACGCCCTCGCGCCCGTGCTCAACTGCGGCGCCCAGGGCGTCGACCTTTTCTTCATCCTCAGCGGGTTCGTGCTGACCTGGAACTACCTGGACCGGATGGGCCGGTCGTGGTCGACGCGCGCCACCCTGCACTTCCTGTGGCTGCGGCTGGCCCGGGTGTGGCCGGTGTACCTGGTCACCCTGCACCTCGCCGCCCTGTGGGTGATCTTCACGCTGCACGTCGGCCATGTGCCGTCGCCCGACGCCGGTCAGCTCACCGCGATCAGCTACGTCCGCCAGATCCTGCTGGTGCAGCTGTGGTTCGTCCCGTTCTTCGACGACTCCAGCTGGGACGGGCCGGCCTGGTCGATCAGCGCCGAATGGCTGGCGTACCTGCTCTTCGGCCTCCTGGTGCTGGTCATCCTGCGGATGAAGCAGGCCACGCGGGCGCGCAGCCTGATGGTGCTCGCGTTCGCGGCGGCGCTGCCGCCCGTGGTCATGTTGCTGGCGAGCGGCCACTTCTACACCCCGTGGAGCTGGCTGCCGCGGATCGTCACGCAATTCGTCGCCGGCGCGCTGGCGTGCGCCGCGGTGCGCAGGCTGCGGCTGACCGATCGCGGCCGCCGCGTCGCCGGGTACCTGTCCCTGTTTCTCCTGGCCGCCATGGTGGGCGTCCTGTATTGGTTTGACGCGCACCCGATCTCCGGCGTCGTGGAGAACGACAGCGGCGGCGTGGTCGACATCCTGTTCATTCCGTTGGTGATCACGCTGGCGATCGGCGTCGGGAGCCTGCCGAGGGCGCTCTCAACGCGGTTGATGGTGTACGGCGGGCAGATCTCGTTCTGCCTGTACATGGTTCACGAGCTGGTGCACACCGCCTGGGGCTGGTCCGTCGAGCAATTCGAGCTGAGGCCACAGGACAATCCGTGGAAGTGGAACGTCATCGGCCTGCTCGCGATCGCCGTGTTGATCTCGATCGCGATGTATCACTTCGTCGAAGAGCCCGCGCGTCGTTGGATGCGCAAGATGGTGGATGTCAAAGCCGTCACCGCGAGAAGCGAACCCGAAGAGGCCGCGGGTGGCAAGGTCCATCCGATCGACCGTTCGCTGGAAAAGGTTTCAGCCCGCGCCGTGTGAGGGTTGTCTTAGCGCCCCGCCGCGAATCGCGGGCGATAATCGATGGAACGCAGTGGCACATGACGATGCCGTTGACGGGGGAGGGAGGTAGTAGTGAGTCGTCTGGCCACCTTCGTCATCGGTTTGACCTTTCTGGTCGGCGTCGGCATCGCCTATCCCGCCCAGGTGCGCACCTACGACACGCTGACCCTGGATTTCCGGTTGAACCATCTGGCGGTCGTCGGGGATTCCTACACCACCGGCACCGGCGAGGGCGGGTTGGGCTCGAGGTCGTGGCCCGCCCGCGCGTGGGACGGGCTCGCCGCGCGGGGCGAGCGGATCTCGGCCGACGTGGCGGCCGAGGGCCGGGCCGGTTACGGCATGCCGGGTGACCACGGCAGCGTGTTCGAGGACCTGACCTCCCGGGCCGTGCAGGCCGACGATGTCCTGGTGGTTTTTTTCGGCTCGCGCAACGACGAGCCGATCGATCCGGGTGTGATCGGTCAAAAAGCCCGCAGCACATTCGATTTGGCCCGGCGTCTGGCGCCGTCCGCGCGGTTTCTGGTGATCGGGCCGCCGTGGCCGACGGCAGACGTGCCCCTCCCGATCCTGCTGATTCGCGACGCGCTCGCCGCGGCGGCCGGGTCCGCGGGGGCGACGTGGGTGGACCCGATCGCCGAACACTGGTTCGTCGGCAGGCCCGACCTGATCGGCGCGGACGGCGTGCACCCGAACGACGCCGGGCACCAATACATGGCGGACAAGATCGCGCCGCTCATCCGGACCCAGCTGTCGGCCTAGGTGTGGCGGGCGGCTTCCTGAGCGAGCTGCACCCGCGACGACACGGCGAGTTTGGCGTAGACGTGCGTCAGATGAGATTGGACGGTGCGCGCGGAGATGAACATTCGCGCGGCGATGTCCTTGTTGGGCAGCCCTTCGCTGACGAGGCGAACCACGTCGATCTCGGTCGGCGTCAATGACTCCCAACCGCTGGCCGGTCGCCCGCGCGCGCCGCGACCCCGCTGCGCGTAACCGATGGCCTCCGCGGTGGACAGGGCACGCCCCGCTGACCACGCGGCTTCAAAGTCGTCCTGCCCCAGGGTTTCCCGAACCGTTGACAGCGCCGCGTCGTAAGCCGGTTGAAAAGCCTTGAAGCGCACCGAGCCATGGCGTTGCCGCATGCCATTTGCCGCACCGAAAAGCCGGGCCGCGTGCTCGGGGTTGGAGTCGGCGGCCAGCGCCGCGAGACCCTCCAGGGCGTCCGGAAGTAACACGTGTCCGCCGGTGCGCTCGGCGACCGCGACGGCGTCGTGCAGATCGGTTTCGGCCTGCTGCGGCTCGCCCTGGGCGACGGCGACCCGGGCGCGCGACGTCAGCGCCAGCATCCGTTGCGATCCCGGCGCGACCGCGACGGTGTCGTCCGCCCAGCGTCGGGCGGCGGCCAGGTCGCCACAGCCCAGCGCCGCGTCGGCAATGGGCACCGTGCACCGGTTGAGAAGTTCCTTCAACGGATACGTGGACCGCCAGGCCGCGTCGCAGGCCTGTCTGGCCGCCGCGGCGTCACCGGCGGCCAGTTCGGCGATGGCCAGGAACGTATAGGCCGAGTCCTCGTGGAAACCGCCCAGCGCGGCGCCGATTTCCAGGGCGGTGTGCGCTGCGGTGCGCGCCGCAACGGCATCGCCGATCGACGCGAGCGCTTGCGCGCAGATGATCTGACCGAAGACCTCCATGGGGCGGTCCCCGGCCGCTCGCGCCTCCTCGACCAGCGAACGCGACATCTCGAGGCCCTCGGTCAGCCTGCCTCGCATTGCCAGCGTGCTGCCGAGGAACGTACGACTGTAACGGGACGCGAAGCTGTCGCCGAGCGCGTCGCCGAGGTCTCGTCCCTCCTCGCCCGCCGCCTGCGCGGCGATGATGTCACCCCCGACGGCACACGTGAAACTTTGGTAGGCGCGCAGCTGCGCCAGCGCGGCGAGGTCACCCGATGTGCGTGCGAGATCCGCCGCCTCGGTGAAGTACGGTTCGGCCAACGTGGGGTTGCCCACCGCCAACATGCCGCAGGTCATCAAGCTGTGCACGACGAGCGCCTCGTCGCCGAGCTGGCGCGCGGTAGCCAGGGCCTGTTGCGCGCGCTGCAGGCTGAACGGGACCGAGGACCAGACCCCGAGCAGCCCGGCGTCGGCGACCCCCCGCACCCAGACCTGGGGCGCGACGTCCGCGTCGCGGTACCGCTCGTCGCTGAAGATGGCATCGAACCCCGTCACGCCCTCGCGAAACCGGCCACGCGTCAGCCAGACCCGCTGCAGCGCCGACACCAGCCGCAGCGCCGGGTCGAACTCCCCGGCGTCGCAACTCCAGGCGTGGGCCGCCCGCAGGTTGGCCATCTCGAGTTCGGCCCAGGGGACCAGCGGGGAGCCGTCACCACGCATCCGCGATTCCAGCTCCGCCGCGGCGGCGGTGTAGTGGTCGCGGTGGCGAATGCGCACGGCCTCGGCTTCACCCGACTCGGCCAGCTTTTCCAGGCCGTACTGCCGGACGGTCTCCAGCAGCCGGTAGCGCATCATGCCGTCGATTTCCTCGGTGACGATCAGCGACTTGTCGACCAGGAGCCCGAGCAGGTCGATGAGCTGAAAGTGCTCGACCCCGGCGTCGGCGCCCACGGCGTGCGCGGCATCCAGGTCGAACCCTCCCATGAACACCGCCAGCCGGCGAAACAGTATGCGTTCCGGCTCGGTGAGCATGGCGTGGGACCAGTCGATGGATGCGCGCAGCGTCTGCTGGCGGCGGACCGCGGTGCGCGCGCCCCCGGCCAGCAGGCGGAAGTTGTGGTGCAACCCGTCGACGATCTGGGTCAGCGACAGCGTGCGGGTCCGCGCGGCGGCCAGCTCGATCGCCAGCGGCATGCCGTCCAGGCGCTGACAGATCTCAGCGATCGCGGACGAATTGTCTTCGGTGAGTTGAAAATCCGGTCTCGTGCGGCGGGCACGATCGGCGAACAACTCGAGGGCCTCGCCGTCGACCGTCAGCGACGGCACCCGCCAGGTCAGTTCCCCGGCCATGCCGATCGGTTCCCTGCTGGTCGCCAACACGGTGACGCCCGGCCCGGCATCGAGCAGGGCGACGATCAGCTCGGCACTCGCATCCAGCAGGTGTTCGCAATTGTCCAGCAGCAGTAGCATTTTGCGGTCCCGGACGAATTTCGCCACCGTTTCCATCGTGGAGCGGCCCGGCTGATCGGCAAGGCCCAGGGTGCGCGCCACGGTGACGGGCACGACGAGGGGGTTGGTGACCGGGGCGAGATCGACAAACCAGGCCCCGCCGGGGAACTCGTCGGACACCCGCGCCGCGACCTGCACCGCCAACCGTGTCTTTCCGACGCCGCCCGCGCCGGTCAGGGTGACCACCCTGTTGTCCCGCAGGATCTGTCCGACGTCGCTGATCTGGTCGCCACGGCCGACGAAGCTGGTCAATTGGACCGGAAGATGAGACGCCGCAACGGCGTTCGTGGTGCGTAACGGCGGGAATTCCGCACGCAGGCCGGGATGGTTGAGTTGCACGACGCGCTCGGGGCGCGGCAGATCCCGCAACGGGTACACGCCCAGGTCTATCAGCCAGGCGTCGGCCGGTAGCCGGTCGACGACCAGCGGTTCGGTGGCCCCGGACAGCACCGTCTGCCCGCCGTGGGCGAGGTCGCGCAGCCGCGCCGTCCGGTTGATCGTGGGCCCGGCGTAGTTGCCGGCATCGCGCAGCTGGACCTCGCCGGTGTGCACGCCTATTCGGATCCGGATCGGCGGGAGTACGGACAGTTGGATCTGCAGGGCGCAAGCGACGGCGTCGCTGGCGCGGGCGAAGGCGATCACGAAGCTGTCGCCCTCGCCCTGCTCGACCGGCCGCACCCCGCCGTGGGCGGCGACCAGGCCGTTGACGGTCTGGTTCAGTTGCTCGAGGGCCGCCGTCATGGTGTCGGACTGGGTTTCCCACAGCCGGGTCGAGCCTTCGACGTCGGCAAGCAGCAACGTCACCGTCCCAGTGGGCAGCTCGCTCAAGCTCTGCTCGCTCCAGTCCAGCAGCGGCATGTCCGCCGACGAATCGATGTCGATCATGTTAGCCAGCATGCGGCCGCGGTGAGCGGCAAAACATCAGCAAAATCGCGCAGAGTCCGGGCGCGGCCACGCGGATTTACGACTGGGGTTCAGTCCTCGGCGTGGCGCTCGTAGTCCCATCGCTCCAGGCGGGCTTGCAAATTCAGCAAGCCGAACCCGGCGACTGGAGCGGCGGCCGCAATGCAGGCCAGCAGCAGCGGAGTCATCCCCTACAACCTCCCAAAACCCTTCGCTGATATGACGTTCGTCAACCACCAGAAGTTCATTTCCGCTCACCCACCCGCCAGGGCCCGGTCCGCGAGCGCGCCGATCACCGGCGCCAGCAACTGCGCGTACTCGGTCGTCACGTGGTTGTCGTCGCGGAACACCAGGGTGTTGCCGACGATCATCGGGCAGCGCTCGGGGGTGCAGAACAGGTCGGTGAGATCCGCGTACTGGCCGCCGCCGGCCGTGGTTGCCGCACGCTCGGCGGCGATGCCGTCGTCGTTGACCGCGGCGGACCGCGTCGGCGCGCAGGCGCCGGCGTCGTCGAGGTGCGCGGAAAGGCAGGCGGGCAGCGACGAATGGGGATCCGGGGCGGGCCCGAGGATCAACACCGCAGCGCCGGTGCCGCGCAATTGCGTGACGGTGCGGCCCAGGGTGTCGATCCACGCCGGGTCGTAGGAGGTGAAACCGAAGTCCGCGGCGTAACGCCGGCTCATGTCCACCACCACCAGGCGCGGATGTTCGGCGGCCACCCGGGCCACGACCTGGCCGCGCCACTGTTCGCACTCGGTGTACTCGCGGCCCAGGTACGGGCTGACGATGTGCAGGTCCTGGATGGGGCAGGTCACCTTGGCCAGCGTCTCCAACCGCCAGTGGCGCTGCTCGGCGACCTGCGCAAAGGCCGGGTCCCACATGGCGGCGTGTGAGTCGCCGATCAGGGTGACCGTCGTCGGCGACGCGAGATCGCCCGTCGCGCACTCGTTTTGCCCGACCTCGCGCCAGGAGCGCACGCACCCGTTGACGAAGACCGCGGCCTTGTCGGCGGACGCCTTGGCGAGCGGGGGGTCGAGATTGGCGGGCACGGCTTTCAGGTTCGCCGACGCGGCGACCGCCGCGCGCGCCTGAGCGAACGCCGCTCGGACCGCCGCCTCTTGTGCGCTGACGGTGGGGGCGGCGCTGGGCGGAACCGCGACGATGTTGGCTCGCGGGGCGGCCGCCCCATGACCGACGGGCACCGGCACCGCGTTCAGCAACAGCACGCAGGCGCAGGCCGCGACCGCGCTGGCGGCCCCGGCGACGGCGAGGCTGGTCCTCGCCGACCGGCGCAGGGCGGCGGCGAACCGGCCCGGGTTTTCGACCAGGTGCAAGGTGATGATGGCGAGCCCGGCGGACACCGCCGTCGCGGTCAGCCGGGCGGGCAGGCCTGCGGGCTCACCCAGCAGTGCGGGCATCAGCAACAGCACCGGCCAGTGCCACAGGTACCAGGAATAGGAGATCCGGCCGATCGCGCGCATCGCAGGCCGGCACAGCAGCCGGCCGGCCCCCAGGCCGCGGCTGACGCTGCCGCCGCCGATGACGAGCGCGGTGCCCAGCACGGGCAGCAGCGCGGCGGTGCCGGGGTAGGGGGTGTGCGCGTCCAATTGCGTGCAGGTGAGCAGGATCAGCGCCAGGCCGCCCCAGCCGGCGATCGACGCGGTGCGCAGTGACAGGTGGTGCCACTGCTGAATCGACAGGGCCAGCAGGCCACCCGCCGCCAGTTCCCAGGCGCGGGTCGGCAGGGAGAAGAACGCCCAGGACGGCGACGTGCGGCTGCACAGCACGGCCGCCGTCAGCGACGCCGCCCCCACCAGGCCCGGGACCACCGCATACGGTGTGGCGCCCCGCAGCGCCGGAAGGCGCCGCGCCAGCCAGGCGGTGCCGATGATCAGCACCGGCCACACCAGATAGAACTGTTCCTCCACGCCGAGCGACCAGTAGTGCTGGAAGGGCGATTCCAGGTGCGGGGTCAGGTAATCGGTGCCCTGGGTGGCGAACCGGTAGTTGCCGACGTAGAGGGCGCTGGCGATGCCGTCGAGGAACACGCTGCGCGCTTGCAGCGGCGGCAGCACGACGGCCGCGCCGATGGCGGTGAGGACGCCGACGACCGCGGCGGCCGGCAGCAGGCGACGAGCCCGCGCGCCGTAGAAGCGGCCCAGCGCAACGGTGTTGGTGGAGGACGCCTCCCGGAACAACAGGCCGGTGATGAGGTAGCCGGAGATGACGAAGAACACGTCCACGCCGATGTATCCGCCGCTGACGCCAGGGATGCCCGCGTGATAGAGCACCACCGCGATGACCGCGACCGCCCGCAGTCCTTCGATGTCGGGTCGAAATCCGGTCCGCTTCACCGCCCGCTCCACTTGGCGGGTGGTGAGTTCGCTGGGCCGGACGCTCATGGGGTCTCCGCTAGGTCGCCATCCAGGCGAGTTCGCCGGGCAACATGAGACGCCACCAGGTCATGTCGTGTCCGCCGACCGTGAAGCTGACTACCGGTGGCGTTTTGAGTTGGCTGACGAATTGGCGGGTGGCGGGATAGAAGCGGTCGAAGGTGCCGCAGTCCACCCGTAGCGGAATCTGCGACAGCGCCGGCACGCCCAGCACGCTGTTCTGCGTCCAGTCGTCGTTGCTGTCGAACGCCTTAGGGGCGCTGTCGGCGAACGAGCTGTACAGCGCCGGGCTGATCGCGCAGATCCCCGCGGTCCGCGCCGGCCCCAGCTTGGCGCCCAGGTGCAGCGCCCCGTAGCCCCCCATCGACCAGCCCATGAAGCCCACCCGGGAGGTGTCGAAACCCATCGTGGACAGCATCGGCAACAGCTCGTCGAGCACCATTGCGCCGGCGTCGGTGCCGTCGGCCCGTTTGTGCCAATAGGAATCGCTGCCGCCGTCGACGCCCACCACCGCGAACGGCGGCTTGCCCTCCTTGACCAGTTGGGCCAGGCCTTGCTCGACACCGCAGTCGAGCATCATGTTCGCGTCGCCGTCCTTGCCGTGCAGGGCGATCACGGGGCGCAGTGTCCCGGTATGGCCGGGTGGCAGGGCGATCACGTAGTTCGTCTTCACGCCGCCGCGGGCGGCGGAGACGAACGAACCCGTGAGCTTGGTCGGCAGGTTGCTGCTCGCCGCGGACGGCTCGAACGGGGCCGGAGCCTGCGGCAGCGTCGCGGCCTGCGGCCTGACCGGATCGAGCAGGCCACTCAAGGCGAACACGCCGGCGGCTCCCAGGCCGGCGCTGGCTCCCATCCGCAGCACCGCCCGGCGGGTCAGGTCAGGCATGATCGCAATAATGCCGCCCTGACCGGTGATTACCTGCCGAGCCACGCCGAAATGGAAGCATTGTGTGATCTGGCGTGACCTATCGGTCTCCAACCGGTTACCTGCGGTGCACCCGTTCGCCGCCTCGGGCGGCGCGAGGCGGCCGAGTTGCGGCGCAATGGTTTACGGTCGGAACGGCCCCGCATTGGCACCCCGGCCGGCGCCATGATGATGGCCGTATCACGACGCCGCAACTCGGCCGCCTCGCGCCGCCCGGGGCGGCGACCGGGTGCACCGCAGGTAACCGGTTGGAGACCGATAGG
>NZ_LZJB01000543.1:0-8362 GCF_001666895.1 Mycobacterium sp. E3298 | reverse complement strand
GCTCCGCCGTGGGCGCGGCAACCAGGGTCACCTGCGGCCCGTACACGATGAACACCTGCCCGTTGACTTCCGCGGCCGCCGGAGATGACAGGAACTTGACCAGGCTGACCACGTGCTCGGGCGACAGCGGGTCGATGCCACCCGCCTCCACTTCCGGTGCCGCACCGAAGACGTCGGCCGTCATCGCGGTGCGGGCGCGCGGACAGATCGCGTTGGCGCACACGCCGTAGCGGCCCAGCGCCCGCGCGGCCGTCAGGGTGAGCGAGATGATGCCGGCCTTGGCCGCGCCGTAGTTGGCCTGACCCACCGGGCCGACCAGCCCCGCCTCGGACGCGGTGTTGACCAGCCGGCCGAACACGGTTCCACCCGCGTCCTTGGCCTTCGACCGCCAGTAGGTGGCGGCGTTGCGGGTCAGCAGGAAGTGGCCGCGCAGATGCACCGCGATGACCAGATCCCACTCCTCGTCGGACATGTTGAACAGCATCCGGTCGCGGGTGATGCCCGCGTTGTTGACGACGATGTCGAGCCCACCGAGACCGTCGGCCTGGGCGACCAACTCGTCGGCGGTTGCGCGTTCGCTGATGTCGCCGGCCACCGCGACGGCCTTGGAGCCGGCCGAGTTGATCTCGTCGATGACGTCGGAGGCGTCCAGGGCGGTGGCGATGTCGTTGACGACGACGGTCGCGCCGAGCCGGGCCAGGCCGAGGGCCTCCGCCCTGCCGAGTCCCGCGGCGGCACCCGTCACCACCGCGACCTTTCCGGAGAGATCGGTCGCGTTCGCGCTGCTAGTCAATTTATGAATACCTCTAGTTTCTCAGGCCGCAGTGGGGCTCGAATTAATCGCCGCGCAACAGCGCGGCACGCGGGCATTCGGCAATCGCCTGCTCGGCCAGCTGCTCCTGATCGGCGGGGATCGGGTCCAGCTTCACGACGGCGTAATCCTCGTCGTCCAGGTCGAAGATATCCGGCGCGATTCCCAAGCACACAGCGTTACCTTCACACCGGTCGTGGTCGACGATCACCCGCACAGCACCCTCCTTGCACCTGGCCTTCACCTGAGGACATTCCCCATCAGTATGTAGGACCACCATAGGGCCCGGATACCGCTAGGGAAACGGTCGCTGGAATCTCAGACTAGAACGTGTTACAACCGGGAAGACGAACGGGTAGTCGTCGGCCGAGTAACGTCGGCTAATCGAGGCGAATCACGTTAACAAAGGACGGCTGGGATGCGCATCAGTTACACCCCTGAACAGGAGGAGCTGCGTCGCGAACTGCGGTCGTACTTCACCAAGCTCATGACGCCGGAGCGTCGCGAGGCGCTGACCTCCTCGGGCGGCGGCGAGGTCGGGACCGGCACCGCATACCGCGACACCGTCGCGCAGATGGGCAAGGACGGCTGGCTGACGCTGAACTGGCCCAAGGAGTATGGCGGCCAGGACCGCTCGCCAATGGATTCGCTGATCTTCACCGATGAGGCCGCGATCGCCGGCGTGCCCGTGCCGTTCCTGACGATCAACAGCGTGGCGCCGACGATCATGGCGTTCGGCACCGAGGAGCAGAAGAAGTTCTTCCTCCCCAAGATCGCGGCCGGCGAACTGCACTTCTCCATCGGCTATTCGGAGCCCGGCGCCGGCACGGACCTGGCCAACCTGCGCACCACCGCGGTCCGCGACGGCGACGACTACGTGATCAACGGCCAGAAGATGTGGACCAGCCTGATCGCGTACGCCGACTGGGTCTGGCTCGCGGTGCGCACGAACCCCGAGGCCAAAAAGCACCGCGGCATCTCGATGCTGACCGTGCCGACCACCGCCGAAGGCTTCTCGTGGACGCCGGTACACACCATGGCCGGTGTGGACACCAGCGCCACCTATTACTCCGACGTGCGGGTGCCGGTGACCAACCTGATCGGCGAGGAGAACGGCGGCTGGAAGCTCGTCACCAACCAGCTCAACCACGAACGCGTCGCCCTGGTCTCGGCGCAGCCGATCTTCCTCGCCCTGCAGGAGGTTCGGGAGTGGGCCCAGAACACCAAGGATTCCAGCGGCGCCCGGCTGATCGACTCCGAGTGGGTGCAGATCAACCTGGCCCGCGTGCACGCCAAGGCCGAGGTGCTGAAGCTCATCAACTGGGAGTTGGCGTCGTCGGACGGCGAATCGCTCAACCCGGCCGACGCGTCGGCGGCCAAGGTGTACGGCACCGAGTTGGCCACCGAGGCCTACCGGCTGCTGATGGAGGTGCTGGGGACCGCCGCCACCATGCGCCAGAATTCGCCCGGGGCGCTGCTGCGCGGCCGGGTCGAGCGGATGCACCGCGCGTGCCTGATCCTGACCTTCGGCGGCGGCACCAACGAAGTGCAGCGCGACATCATCGGCATGGTCGCGCTGGGACTGCCCCGAAACCGCTGAGCCCCACTCCCTAAGGACGAACAACGATGGACTTTTCGACAACCGAAGCGGCCACCGATCTCGGCGGCCTGGTCGACACGATCGTGGACTCGGTTTGCACGCCCGAGCACCACCGTGAACTCGACAAGCTCGATCAACGGTTCGACCGCGCGCTGTGGGGCAAGCTCGTCGACGCCGGCATCCTGACCAGCGCCTCGGCCACCTCGGTGGGCGGCGACGGATTCGGGGTGCTCGAGCAGGTCGCGATCTTGGTGGCGCTGGGTCACCAGTTGGCGGCCGTGCCATACCTGGAGTCGGTGATGCTCGGCGCCGGCGCGTTGGCTCGGTTCGGCACCGAAGAGCTGCAACAGGATTGGGGTGCTCCCGCGGTCGGCGGGGAGAAGATCCTCACCGCCGCGCTCCTGGGCGAGATGGGTGAGGGCCCGGTGCAGGCCACCCGCGCCGGTGACGGCTACCGCCTCACCGGCACCCGCACCCAGGTCGGCTTCGGACCGGTGGCCGACGCGTTTCTCGTTCCGGCCGAGACCGATTCCGGCACCGCCGTTTTCCTGGTCGCCGCCGGCGATCCCGGGGTTTCGGTGACCGCATTGGAGACCACCGGCCTGGGCAGCGTCGGACACCTGGCGCTGGACGGCGCGGACGTGGCCGGTGCCCGGATGGTCGGCGGCGCCGAGGTTGTCGTCTGGCTCGACACGCTCGCGGCGCTGGGGCGCAGCGCCTTCCAGCTGGGCGTGCTCGAACGCGGACTGCAGCTCACCGCCGAATACGCCAGGGAGCGGGAACAATTCGATCGCCCGATCGGCAGCTTCCAAGCGGTGTCGCAGCGGCTGGCCGACGGCTATATCGACATCAAGGGCTTGCGGCTCACCCTCACCCAGGCGGCCTGGCGGGTCTCGGAGGACGTTCCCGCCGAGATCGACGTGGCCAGCGCCGCGTTCTGGGCCGCCGACGCCGGGCACCGGGTGGCGCACACCATCGTGCACGTGCACGGCGGCGTCGGCGTGGACACCGATCACCCGGTGCACCGCTACTTCCTGGCCGCCAAGGAGGCCGAATTCGCGCTGGGTGGTGCCACCGGTCAGCTGCGCCGGATCGGCCGCGAGCTGGCGGAAACCCCTGCCTGAATTCGTGCTTCCCCCCGATCCGACGGTCACCAAACTGCTGGCGCCGCTGGCAGAAATCGATGACCGGGGCATCTACTTCGAAGACACGTACACCACCTGGCGGGATCACCTGCGCCACGGCGCCGCCATCGCGGCGGCGCTGCGGGACCGCCTCGACCCGGCGAAGCCGCCACACATCGGCGTGCTGTTCGAGAACACCCCGTTCTTCTCGGCGATGCTGACGGCGGCGGGCATGTCCGGGATCGTGCCGGTGGGGCTCAACCCGGTGCGCCGCGGCGACGCGCTGGCCCGCGACATCGCCCATGCCGACTGCCAAGTGGTGTTGGCCGACTCGGCTTCGGCCGCCGCGCTGGGCGACATCGACCACGTCAACGTGGACTCCGCCGAGTGGGCCGAAGAGGTGGCCGCACATCGCGATGCCGAATTGCACTTCCAATCCGCAACGGCCGCAGACCTGTTCATGCTGATCTTCACATCCGGCACCAGCGGCGAACCCAAGGCGGTGAAGTGCAGCCACGGCAAGGTGGCGATCGCTGGCATCACGATGACCCAGCGCTTCGGCCTCGGCCGCGACGACGTCTGCTATGTGTCGATGCCGCTCTTTCATTCCAACGCGGTGCTGGTCGGCTGGGCCGTCGCGGTCGCGTCCCAGGGCTCACTCGCGTTGCGGCGCAAGTTCTCCGCCTCCAACTTCCTGATCGATGTCCGCCGTTTCGGCGCCACCTATGCCAACTACGTCGGCAAGCCCCTGTCCTATGTGCTGGCCACGCCCGAACGGCCGGACGATGCGGACAACCCGCTGCGAGCGGTGTACGGGAACGAGGGCGTGCCCCGCGATGTCGCACGCTTCGCACGCCGGTTCGGGTGCGTCGTGCAGGACGGATTCGGTTCCACCGAAGGCGGTGTGGCGATCGCGCGCACCCCGGACACCCCGGATGGTGCGTTGGGCCCGCTTCCCGCGGACGTCGACATCGTCGACCCCGATACCGGTGAACCCTGCCCCGTGGGCGTGGTCGGCGAGCTGGTCAACACGGCCGGCGCGGGCCGCTTCGAGGGTTACTACAACGACGAGGCCGCCGAGGCCGAGCGGATGGCGGGCGGGGTCTACCACAGCGGTGACCTCGCCTACCGCGACGACGCTGGCTACGCATACTTCGCGGGGCGGCTGGGTGACTGGATGCGCGTCGACGGTGAAAACCTCGGCGCCGCTCCGATCGAGCGGGTGCTGCTGCGCCATCCCGACGTGACCGAGGTGGCCGTGTACGCGGTGCCCGACCCGGTGGTCGGGGACCAGGTGATGGCCGCGCTGGTGATGGCCCCCGGGACCGAGTTCGACGCCGAGAAGTTCCGCGCCTTCCTCGCCGAGCAGCCCGACTTGGGACCCAAGCAGTGGCCGTCCTACGTTCGGGTCAGCGCGGAACTGCCGCGCACGGTGACCTTCAAGGTGCTCAAGCGCCAGTTGGCGGCGCAGGGCGTCGACTGCGAAGATCCTGTCGTGCGGATCAAGCCGCAAACGGGAAGGGGAATCTCGGCAGATGCCGAAAATTCGTGAGTTGATCGCCGGGTCGGCCCTCCTCGCGTCGCTCGGCGGCGCGGCACTCGGTTTCGGCGCCGGGTGCGCCGCCGCCGACCCGGTGCCACCGCCCCCGCCCCTGCCTCCGCCGCCCCCACTGGTTTACGCGCCGCAGACGCCGGAACGCGCGCCGTGGGAACCGCCGCCGCAGGAACCGGGACTCCCGCTGCCGCCGCTGCCGCCGGGCTAGCGACGCGCCGTCCCCCGTGGCGCGCTGTGCGATGGGTACGTCGACGATAATGCTTGACTGCACGGGACGCCGGGATCGAAGGAGACGCGATGGTTGGTCCGACCAGCGCATGACTTCCCGACCCTTGGAGACCGCGCTCGAAGCGAGCTTCGATCAACTGTCCGCCGCGGTGCCGGCGGAGGTCGGCATCGCGATCGCCCGGCCGGACCGCACGTATTCGCTGGGTCGATGGTGGTCGGGTGTCGCATGGTCGACGATCAAGGTGCCGTTGGCGATCGCCGCGCTGCGCAGTGATTGGTTGCGCGCAAAGGACCTGGCCGTCAAGGCCATCACCGAGTCCGACAATCACGCGTCGGAGCGGTTGTGGTCCGGTTTGGGCGATCCCGAGGAAGCGGCGCGCCGGGTGCAGGGCGTGATCGCCGAGGGCGGTGACACCGCCACGGTCGTGGAATCGCGCCGGATCAGGCGCGGCTATACCGCGTTCGGCCAGACGCAGTGGACTTTGCAGCGGCAAGCCCGGTTCGCCGCCGAGCTGCCGTCGATCCCCGATTCGTCGGACGTCATCGACCTGATGCAGCGCCTCAGCAGCGGCCATCGCTGGGGCCTTGCCGCCAAAGGCTTTGCGGCCAAAGGCGGTTGGGGGCCGGGGATGCACGGCGACTACCTGGTGCGCCAATTCGGGATCGTGCCCACGCCGTCGGGGCACTGGGGTATGGCCCTGGCCGCCAGGGTCCACGACGGGGTGTTGGAGACGGGCATCGATGTCCTCAACACGATGTCGGAGTGGGTCCTCGGCCGACTTCCGGGGCTAGCCCGTTATTGACGGCACCACGGCGTCGATCAGGTGCGGCCCGGATTCGCTCATCGCGTTCCGCAGCGCGTCGGCGAGTTCCTCGGCGGTGCTGACGCGGCGCGCGGGCACCCCCATTCCCTCGCTGATCATGACGAAATCCATTGTCGGCCTTGACAGGTCGAGCAGGTCGAGCGCCTTGGGCCCGGGGGCCGATCCGGCCCCCACCCGCGCCAGCTCGATCCGCAGGATGTCATAGGCGCTGTTGTCGTAGATCACGGTGGTCACGTCGAGGTTTTCGCGCGCCTGAGTCCACAACCCGGAGATCGTGTACATCGCGGAGCCGTCGGATTCCAGGCAGAACACCGGCCGATCGGGGGCGGCGACGGCGGCGCCGACGGCGGCCGGGATGCCGTACCCGATCGCGCCGCCGGTCAACGTCAGCCAATCGTGGGCCGGCGCCCCCGCGGTGGCCTGGGCGAGCAGCACGCCGGAGGTGTTCGACTCGTCGACGACGATCGCTCCCTCCGGCAGCAGCGCCCCGATCACGTCGGCCGCCGACGCGGACGTCAGGGCACCCGTCGGCAGCTGAGGCCGCGCCGCAACGGCAACGGGCGCAACGGTTCCGGGCGCCAGCTCGTCGGCCACCGCGGCGAGCGCCTCGGCGGCACCGCTGTGTCCGGCGAGCAGGTGAACCTCGCAGCCGGCCGGGACGAGGTCACTGGGCATGCCCGGGTAGGCGAAGAAGGACACCGGCGACTTGGCACCGGCTAGCACCAGATGCTTGGCGCCGTCCAGCTGGGCGGTGGCGGCCTCGGCGAAATAGGCCAGCCGCTCGACGGCGGGAACGCCCGCGCCGCGCTCCAGCCGCGCCGGGAACGTCTCGCACAACACCCGCGCGCCGGTCGCCTGCGCGATGCGCGCGGCGGCGGCAAGGCCCGGTCCGCGGGTGGCGTCGCCGCCGATCATCACCACCGTGGGTTCCCCCGAGCGCAGCACCTCGATCACCTCGAACGCCAACCGCGGTTCGGCCCCCGCCGGCTCCGCAGGAGTCGTCCCGGCCGGTTGCGCCCCGTCCGACCATGACGCGTCGGCGGGCAGGATCAGCGTCGAGATCAGCGAGCCCGCCCGGCTCGCGGCGATCGCCTCCGCCGCATCGGACGCGACATCCGCGTTGCGTTCGGTGCGACGTACCCACCCGGAGACGGTTCCGGCGAGCGCGTCGATGTCGGATTCCAGTGGGGCGTCGTACTTTTTGTGGTACGTGGCGTGGTCGCCGACGACCACGACCATCGGCACCTGAGCGCGCCGGGCGTTGTGCAGGTTGGCCAGGCCGTTACCCAGGCCGGGGCCCAGGTGCAGCAGCACGGCCGCCGGCCGGCCGGCGATGCGGGCGTAGCCGTCGGCCGCCCCGGTGGCGACGCCCTCGAACAGCGCCAGCACACCGCGCATTTGCGGGACGGTGTCCAGCGCGGCGA
The DNA here is from genome assembly GCF_001666895.1 of Mycobacterium sp. E3298. NCBI lineage: Bacteria > Bacillati > Actinomycetota > Actinomycetes > Mycobacteriales > Mycobacteriaceae > Mycobacterium > Mycobacterium sp. E3298. Next base: position 796 of record NZ_LZJB01000543.1, on the reverse strand, counting down.
CGAAGTGCATCTCCGAGGTGCCCGGGTTGGCGAAGCACACGTCGACGCCGCCGTCGACCAGAGTGTTGATCAGGGCCTGGGCACCGTTCACGTGTCTGCCTCCAGTTTGAAAACGCGCTCGGCGTTGCCGTGCAAGAACTCTCGGCGGCCCTCGTCGGCCAGGTCGAGTTCGGCCAGCCCGGCCAGGGCGTGCGCGTGGGTCATCATCGGGTAGTTACTGCCGAACAGGACTTTGCTTTGTCCGGTACCGGTTTTCATGAACCGGATCAGCTCGTCCGGAAGCCGCTTGATCGTGTACGCCGAGGTGTCGATGTAGACGTTCTCGTGTTTGCGGGCGACCGCGACCATCTCCTCGGTCCACGGATAGCCGACGTGCCCGCACACGATCACCAGCTCGGGGAAGTCGAGGGCGACCTGGTCGATGTAGGGAATCGGGCGGCCCGTCTCCGAGGGCCGTAGCGGACCGGTGTGGCCCACCTGGGTGCAGAACGGTACCCCCAGCTCCACGCATTCGGCGAACAGCGGGTAGTACCGGCGGTCGGTGGGCGGTGCGTTCCACAACCACGGCACCACCCGCAGGCCCAGGAATCCGTCCCTAACGCGGCGGCGCAGTTCGCGGACCGCTTCCATCGGGCGGTCGAGATCGACCGCGGCCAGCCCGCCAAACCGATTCGGGTGCATGCTGACCCACTCGGCGACCTCGTCGTTGGAGATCAGGTCCTGGCCGCCGGGGCCGCGCCACGCGCTGAGCAATCCGAAGCGCACGCCGGCGGCGTCCATAGTCGCGATGCTCGCC
>NZ_LZJB01000542.1:0-9229 GCF_001666895.1 Mycobacterium sp. E3298 | reverse complement strand
GAGTCCGCGCAGCCCGGCCAGGAAGGCGTCGTGGTGGCGTTGCGCCGTGCTGCGGGTGTCGCGGCGCACCGCGTCCTCATCCGGGGTGGCGTCGACGACCGGGATTTCGTCGTCGGGGTTGCACACTCCGGGGGCGGCCAGCTTGGCCAGCATGGCCTCGATCGCGGCGCGCAACTCCGGAGTGACCAGGCCGCTGAGGCGCGACATGCCGTCGAATTCCTGGGCGCCCAGGGCGATCCCGCGCTTGCGGGCGCGTTCGGCGTCGCTGAAGTCTCCGTCGGGGTGCAGCCACTCCCTCAGCCGCTGGGCGTATTTGGCCAGTTCGTCGGGCCCATAAGCGCCGGCCTTGGCGGCCAGGTCGGCTTCGGCGGCTTGGCGGGTCAGGGCGTCGATGGCATCGGGCAGGTGGGCCAAGAAGTCGCGGATCACGTTGATGTGGCCCTCGCCGATGCGCCCGGCGCGTTGGCGGGCCGCGGTCGCAGTCAGCTTGGGTGCCAGCGGTTCACCGGTCAGCGCCCGGCGCTCGCCGAGGTCGGCGGCTTCGGCGATGCGCCGGGCGGCCTCGGCCTTGGTGATGCGCAACCGGTCGGCCAGCCCGGTGCGCAAGGAGCCGCCCACCTCTTCGGGGCTGGCCTGCGCGTCGAGTTGGTTGATCAGCGCGTGCTGGGGTGTACGCAGCCGGCGGGCGACGCTTTCCACCCGCTCCAAAGCCCGCAACCGTTCCGGGGTGGTGAGCACGTCAAAAGACATGGCGCACAGGCGGTCCGCGTCGCCGTCGAGCGCGTCGATAGCGTCGACGATCTCCTCACGACTGGCCTCCATACCTCAAACTCTAGAAACCCCCACCGACAAAAAAGCCCGCTCTGTGACTAAAGAAACCAAAGTGGCACAAGGGATTACAAAGCAATCGCGCCGAAACGCCCTAGTCGCCGACGACGATGACCGTCTTGCCGGGGCGATGGCCCGGGCGCCGGCCGCTTTCGAACGCCTCGCGGCCCCGCTCGAGCGGGAAGGTCTCCGCGATGTCGACGCGCAACCGTCCACCGTCGACCAACGCGGCGAGCTTCCTCAGCTGGTCGCGGTCCGGCGTGACGATGAAAAAGGTTGCCGTGACGCCGTATTCGTCGGCCCTGCCCGCCGGCGGCGGAGCCGACAGAGTGACCAGCCGACCACCAGGGCGCAGCACGGGAAACGACCGGTCCAACGTCTCACCGCCGACGGTGTCGATCACGACGTCGTAGGCGGCGTCGTCGAATGTCTCGGTGCGGACGTCGATCACCCGGGCGGCGCCATACCCGCGGACGAGTTCGCCGGCGTCGCTGCGCACGGTCGCGGTGACACGCGCGCCCAGCATCACGGCCAGCTGAACGGTCAAGGCGCCCACCCCGCCCGCGCCGCCATGCACCAGCACGTCCTCGCCGGCCCGCACGTTCGCGTGATCGGCCAGCGCCTGCAGGGCTGTCAGGCCGGCCAGCGGCAACGCGGCGGCGACGACGTGCGACACCGTCGCCGGCTTGGCGGCCAGGTCGGCCGCGGGGGCGCAGACGAATTCGGCCGCGGCGCCGTCGCGGTCGAACGGGATCAGCCCGTACACCTCGTCGCCGGGCGCGAAATCCGCCACACCCGCGGCCACCTCGCGAACGACGCCCGAGACTTCGTGCGACGGGATCACCGGCGTGCGGCTCACACCGTCTCGGGTCCAGGTCTCGTCCCAGGTCAGCTCGTCGAACGTGATGGCCGCGGCGTGGACGCTCACCAGAACTTCACCCGCGGCGGGAACCGGTACGGGCGCCCGCTCGACCACGAGTTGTTCCGGGCCGCCCCGGTGGTGGGCCCGCAATGCGGTCATCTCGGTCACGGCAGCCGCCAATCGATGGGGTCGGCGCCCATACCCGTCAGCAGTTCGTTGGCGCGGCTGAACGGACGCGACCCGAAGAACCCCCGAGAGGCGGACAGCGGCGACGGATGCGGGGACTCGATGGCCACGCAATTGCCTTCTGCCAGAATCGGTTTCAGTGTGGACGCGTCGCGGCCCCAGAGGATCGCCACCAATGGCTGCGAACGCGCCGCGAGCGCGCGGATCGCGCACTCGGTCACCGCTTCCCAGCCCTTGCCCCGGTGCGAGGCTGGATTGCTCGGCCGCACGGTGAGCACCCTGTTGAGCAGCATCACCCCGCGCTGGGCCCACGGTGTCAGGTCACCGCACGAGGGCTGCGGATGGCCGAGGTCGGCGGAGTATTCGTCGAAGATGTTGGCCAGGCTGCGCGGCAGCGGACGCACGTCGGGGGCAACCGAAAAGCTCAGTCCCACTGCATGTCCCGGCGTTGGGTACGGGTCTTGCCCGACGATCAGCACCCGGACGTCGTCGAACGGAAAGGTGAAGGCGCGCAGCACGTTCTGGCCGGCCGGCAGGTACTTGCGCCCGGCGGCGATCTCGGCCCGCAGGAACTGGCCCATGGCGGCCACCCGATCCGCCACCGGCTCCAGCGCGGCGGCCCAGCCCCGCTCGACGAGTTCAGTCAACGGCCGCGCCGTCATCGCCGGTCCTTTCGTAGCATCGACGCTCACCGCGCCACCCTAACCGTCATATGACTGCCAGCCCGCATAGCCGGTCCACGCCTGTCCGTCGACGAGCACGTCGGCCTTGCCCTCGAGGACCCGCCCGATGATTCGCCACCCGGCCGGCGCCGGGCCGGCGAAACAGGCCACCAGGGCGTGGTCTTCGCCGCCGCCCAGCACCCACGACCACGGGTCGGCCCCCACCGCGTTGCCGGCCGCGGTCAGCGCGTCGTGGTCCGCGGCCAGCGCAGCGGTCGACAGATCCATCGCCACCTCCGACGCCTCGGCGACGTGCCTGAGGTCGGCGACCAGGCCGTCGGAGACGTCGATCATCGCCTGCGCTCCCCCGGCCGCCGCCGCGACGCCCTGACCGTAGGGCGGCTGGGGCACCAGATGCCGGCGGCGCAGCGAGTCGAAACCTTCAATACCCTTGCCGAACAACGCGAGGCCGGCCGCCGAGCGGCCCAGCTCGCCGGCGACCGCGATCACCGATCCCGCCTTGGCGCCGGACCGCAGCACCGGAGCGCGCCCGTCCAGATCGCCCAGCACCGTCACGGAGACCACCCACTGTGGGCAGCTGACGAGATCGCCGCCGGCGATGCCCGCGCCGATGCGGTGCGCCTCGTCCCACATCCCGCCGACCAGCCCGTCGACGGCGGCGGTCGGTGTGTCGCCGGGGGCGCCGAAGGCGACGACGAAGGCCGTGGACCGCGCGCCCATCGCCTCGATGTCCGCGGCGTTCTGGGCAATGGCTTTGCGGCCGACGTCGTGCGGACTCGACCAGTCCAGCCGAAAGTGCCGGTCTTGCACCAGCATGTCGGTCGACACCGCGGTGCGGCCGTCCCTGGCTTGGATCACCGCCGCGTCGTCGCCCGGCCCGACCACCACCTCGGCCGGCTGCCGGCGACCGCGCACCAATCGGTCGATCACCGCGAACTCACCGAGCTGCTGCAGTGTGGAATTCGATCCGTCGTCGCCCACGCCACCTCCTCCGGCGCGTCCCGCCCTGTCCGGGCCACTATCGGAGCCGCCGACCTGCGGTAAGTTGGGTTACTGCCCGCGCGAGCGGCCCGCGCCAGTTTAGAGCCCTGTCCCGATGCGGACCGCTCGCGGCCCGAGATAGGAGGTGCGCGGGCGGTGACGACCGACCCCGATACCCGCCCCGCCGTCGACGAGGGGCCGCCGCCCGCGCTGATCATCGCCGCGGTCGCCGTGGCCGTCGTCGCGATCGGGGTGATCCTGGTGATCGCGGCCAACCGCCAGGCGCCGCCGCAACCGGTCGCCGTCCCCGCGGCCCCGGCGCCCCAGGCCGACAGCCCCGCATGCCGGGCGCTGGCCGGGGCGCTGCCTCAGCGGCTCGGCGACTATCAACGCGCGCCCGTCGCACAGCCTGCGCCCCAGGGCGCCACCGCGTGGCGGGCCGGACCGGACAGCGAGCCCCTGGTGCTGCGCTGCGGGCTCGACCGCCCAGCCGAGTTCGTGGTGGGCTCTCCGATCCAGGTCGTCGACCGGGTGCAGTGGTTCGAGGTGCATCCCGAACAGCAGTCCGCCGGTGACGCGGGCAGGTCGACCTGGTACACGGTGGATCGGCCGGTGTATGTCGCGCTCACGCTGCCGTCGGGGTCGGGCCCGACGCCGATCCAGCAGCTCTCGGAACTGATCGACCGCACCATCGCGGCGGTGCCCATCAACCCGGCGCCCGCCGGTTAGCGCAAACCCACCCCGCGGGCCAACGCCGTCTCGACCATGGTCGCCAGCAGGGTGGGATAGTCCACGCCGCTGGCCGCCCACATCCTCGGGTACATCGAGATCGTGGTGAACCCGGGCATCGTATTGATTTCGTTGAGCACCGGTCCGTCATCGGTGAGGAAGAAATCGACCCGGGCCAGGCCCTGGCAGTCAATGGCCTTGAATGCCCGGACCGCCAAATCCCTGATGGCATCAGCGATGTCGTCGTCCACCTTAGCCGGCACATCCAATTCGGCTGCATCGTCGAGATATTTCGTGGCGAAGTCGTAGAACGAATCCTCACGTCCCCGCACTCCTGCTACACGGATCTCGCCCACCGTGCTGGCTTCGATTGTGCCGTCGGGCATTTCGAGCACGCCGCACTCCAGCTCGCGGCCGGTGATCGCCGCCTCAACGATCACCTTCGGATCGTGCCGGCGCGCGGCCGCCACGGCGGCCGGCAGGTCGTCCCAGCTGGCCACCCGGGTGACCCCGATCGACGAGCCGCCCCGCGCGGGTTTGACGAAGACCGGCAGACCCAGCCGCTCGCGCTCCTCGGGCTGCAGCGTCGACCGCGACGGGCGCAGAACCGCGTACGCGCCGACCGGCAACCCCTCGGCAGCGAACAGCTTCTTGGTGAACTCCTTGTCCATGCCCGCCGCGCTGGCCAGCACGCCGGCCCCGACATAGGGCACCCCGGCCAGTTCCAGCAGGCCCTGCAGAGTGCCGTCCTCCCCGTACGGGCCGTGCAGCACCGGGAACACCACGTCGACGGACGCCAGGACCTCGCCGGCCCCCGGCGAAAGGGCGACCAGTTGGCCGCCGCGGCGCGGATCGGCCGGCAGGGCCAGTTCGGTGCCCGACTGCGCGGTCACCTCGGGCAGCTCCCGGTTGCTGATGGCCAGCGCGTCCGGGTCGCCGTCGGTGAGCACCCACGATCCCTCCGGGGTGATGCCGATCGCCAGCACTTCGAACCGCTCGGGATCGAGGTTGCGCAGAATGCTGCCCGCGGACACGCACGAGATGGCGTGCTCGTTGCTGCGCCCGCCGAAGACGACGGCGACGCGCACGCGATTCCCGCTGGCACTCACAACCTAAAGAGGCTACCGGTTGCGCGGCGCTCGGGCCGGGCGGCGCCGCTGGCTGCGGTTTCGATGGCGGTCACTCGGGCTTGGTCCGGCGGCCGAGCAACAGTGCCATCGCCTCGTCCACCGACAGGCCCTTGTGGCAGACCCGGTGCACGGCGTCGGTGAGCGGCATCTCGACGTCGTAACTGGACGCGAGCGCCAGCACCGACTCGCACGACGTCACGCCCTCGACGACGTGGCCGCCGCCGGCCTGCATGGCCGACTCCATGGTGCCGCCGCGGCCCAGACGTTCGCCGAAGGACCGATTCCGCGACTGCGGCGACGTGCACGTCGCCACCAGGTCGCCGACCCCGGCCAGGCCGGCCAGCGTGGCGCCCTTGGCGCCGAGCGCTATCCCCAACCGGATGATCTCGGCCAGGCCGCGGGTGATGATCGCCGCCGCGGTGTTCTCCCCGAGCCCGACGCCGGCCGCCATGCCGCACGCGAGCGCGATGACGTTCTTGCACGCCCCGCCGATCTCGGTGCCGACGACATCACTATTGGTGTAGGGGCGGAAGTACCCGGTGTTGAGCATGCGCTGCAGCGCGACGGCGCGACCGGAGTCGCTGCACGCGACGACCGTGGCGGCGGGCTGGCATTCGGCGATCTCGCTGGCCAGGTTCGGCCCCGAAACCACCGCGACCTGAGCCGGGTCCACCCCCGTCACCGACACGATGACCTGACTCATCCGCATCAGGGTGCCCAGCTCGATGCCCTTGGCCAGGCTGACCAGGGTGGCGCCGTCGGGCACCAGCGGTGCCCACCCTTCCAGGTTGGCACGCATCGTCTGCGCGGGCACGCCCAACAGCACCGTCGTGGCGCCGGCCAGCGCCTCCGCCGCGTCGGTGGTCGCACGGATGCCCGGCGGCAGCGTTGCGCCGGGCAGATAGTCGGGATTGGACCGGGTGGTGTTGATCTGGTCGGCGATGTCGGACCGGCGCGCCCACAGCGTGACGTCGGATTCCGGCTCGCCGGCCTCGACGAGCACCTTGGCCAGCGCCGTGCCCCACGCCCCGGCACCCATCACCGCGACGGCGCCCTGCGAGCCGGTCATCCACCACCCCCGTCTGTCTTCCCAAGCGAGTTGCAGCCGCTACACCCTAGATCAGCGGAGCTCACGCGAGCTAGCGCGTCCGCCGTCGGCGGTCGCTGGCAGGATGAGATCTCATGAGCGGCACACGAGCCGACGAAGCGGGCAAGGACGTCGCCCTGATCGTCGCCGTCAAGCGGTTGGCCGCGGCCAAGACCAGGCTGGCCCCCGTTTTTTCGGCACGCACCAGGGAGGGCGTGGTGCTCGCCATGCTGATCGACACCCTGACCGCGGCGGGACGCGTTGATGCGTTGGGCTCGATCACCGTCGTCACGCCCGACGACGCCGCGGCCGCGGCGGCCACGGAGCTGGGGGCCGAGGTGCTGGCCGACCCGACGCCCGACGGGCACGGCGACCCGCTGAACAACGCCATCGCCACCGCGGAACGGGCCGTGGGCGGATTCTTCCCGAATATCGTTGTGCTGCAAGGCGATTTACCCGCGCTGCAGACACAGGAGCTGGCCGAGGCGATCGCCGCCGCGCGGCAGCACCGCCGCAGCTTCGTCGCCGACCGGCTGGCGACGGGAACCGCCGCCTTGTTCGCGTTCGGCGCCCCACTCGATCCGCAGTTCGGCGCCGATTCGTCGGCGCGGCATCGACGTTCGGGTGCGATCGAACTGACCGGCGCATGGCCGGGGCTGCGTTGCGACGTCGACACTCCCGACGATCTCGCCGCCGCGCGCCGCCTCGGGGTGGGCGCCGCGACCGCGCGCGCCCTCGCCCATCAGTGACATCGGCGCGGACCGGCGAACCTGTCCTCGCGATGAACGTCGTCCCAACGGCGAATGGATGTCCGTCGAGCGCTAGCAGCATCGGCGAGTGATAGGCGATGATCGCAGGGTGACTGAAACCGAAGCTGAGGCACGCCCCGACCAGAACTTGTGGCATCAAGGCGACTCGGCCGTGGCAGCGCCGCCCGCCGCGACGCCGTCCGCCCTCACCGACCTGCCGGAGGACCGCTACCTCAACCGCGAGCTGAGCTGGCTCGACTTCAATGCCCGCGTGCTGGCCCTGGCCGACGACAACTCGTTGCCGTTGTTGGAACGGGCCAAGTTCCTGGCCATCTTCGCGTCCAACCTCGACGAGTTCTACATGGTCCGCGTCGCCGGCCTCAAGCGCCGCGACGAGATGGGTCTGTCGGTTCGGTCCGCCGACGGACTGACCCCGCGCGAGCAACTGACCCTCATCGGTGAGCAGACGCAACGGATCGCGACCCGGCACGCGCGGGTCTTCCTCGATTCGGTGCGACCGGCGCTCGCCGAGGAAGGCATACATATAGTCACGTGGGCCGATTTGGATCAGGGTGAGCGCGACGAACTGTCGACCTATTTCCACGAACAAGTCTTCCCCGTCCTGACCCCCCTCGCGGTCGATCCCGCGCACCCGTTCCCCTTCGTCAGTGGGTTGAGCCTGAACCTGGCGGTCATGGTGCGCCAACCCGAGGAGGGCGGCCAGCATTTCGCGCGGGTGAAGGTGCCCAACAACGTGGATCGCTTCGTCGAACTGCGCGGCCCCGGACATCCGGACGACGGCGAGGGTCCCGCCATAATCCGCTATCTGCCAATGGAAGAGCTGATCGCGGCCTTCCTGCCGGTGTTGTTCCCGGGCATGGAGATCGTCCAGCACCACGCGTTCCGCATCACCCGCAACGCTGACTACGAGGTCGAAGAGGACCGCGACGAAGACCTCCTGCAGGCGCTGGAGCGGGAGTTGGCGCGCAGGCGGTTCGGGTCACCGGTGCGACTCGAGGTCGCCAACGACATGACCGAGAGCATGCTGGAATTGCTGCTGCGCGAACTGGACGTGAACCCCGGCGACGTCATCGAAGTGCCAGGCCTGCTGGACCTGTCGTCGTTGTGGCAGGTCTACAGCATCGACCGGCCGGCGCTCAAAGACCCGGCTTTCGTCCCCGCCACCAGCCCCGCCTTCGTCGACCGCGAGACGCCGAGAAGCATTTTCGCGACGCTGCGCGAAGGCGATGTGCTGCTTCATCATCCGTATGAGTCGTTCTCGACCAGCGTGCAGCGATTCATCGAACAGGCGGCCGCCGACCCGAATGTGCTGGCGATCAAGCAGACGCTGTACCGCACAAGCGGTGATTCGCCGATCGTGCGAGCGCTTATCAACGCCGCCGAGGCAGGCAAGCAAGTGGTGGCGCTCGTGGAGATCAAGGCGCGTTTCGACGAGCAGGCCAACATCCGCTGGGCGCGCGAGCTAGAGCAGGCTGGCGTGCACGTCGTCTACGGATACGTCGGACTCAAAACGCACTGCAAGACCTGCCTCGTGGTCCGCCGCGAGGGTTCGACGATCCGGCGCTACTGCCACATCGGCACCGGCAACTACAACGGAAAGACGGCGCGACTCTACGAGGACGTCGGGCTGCTGACGGCGTCTCCCGAGATCGGGGCCGACCTGACCGACCTCTTCAATTCGCTGACCGGCTACTCGCGCAAGGTCTCCTACCGCAACCTTCTGGTCGCCCCGCACGGCATTCGCACCGGCATCATCGACCGTGTGGAGCGCGAGATCGCCGCGCACCGCGAGCACGGCGGCGGCCGGATCCGGCTCAAGATGAATGCCCTCGTCGACGAACAGGTCATCGACGCGCTGTATCGCGCATCGATGGCGGACGTGCGGGTGGAGGTGGTGGTGCGCGGCATCTGCGCGCTGCGCCCCGGCGCCGAAGAGTTCTCGGAGAACATTGCGGTCCGCTCGATCCTCGGTC
>NZ_LZJB01000541.1:0-4106 GCF_001666895.1 Mycobacterium sp. E3298 | reverse complement strand
TCGTCGAAGTGCCCGGGCAGCCGGGAAGATTCCTTGCGATCTTCGGGGATTCGTTCTCAGGCAACAAAGTTGGCGAAGGTGATCATTATCGATCGGTGGCCGTGCCGGTGACTTTCGACGCCGACGGACGCCCGCACTTCGGAGCGCCGTTGACCGGAGCGAAGGACAGCGGTCACGAGCTATTCACGATGCCGGCCGAAGCGGTCAAAGCCGGCATCGACGACACGCTTCCCGCAGGAACGATCATCCTGGGCGACAAGACGTACATGATGGTTACGGGCACCAAGGGAAACCTCCAGCCCGCAGGTTCATGGCTGGTCGAGGTCAACGGCGACCCCGGCAAGGGATGGACCATGGTGCCGGGTTCTTTCCGGGCCGCGGGAGACGCGCCCACTCAGGTCAGCGGATACAAGGGCTCTGACGGCAAGGTGTACATCGCGGCCGACTCCTTCGACCGCAGCCGAGGTGTCACGATGTATCAAGCAGACCCGGATAAGGTGTTCGATCGCAACAGTTGGCGACCGTGGACCGGGAACGCCTGGGGACAGGCAGGGCAACAGGCCACGCCGGTGACGACAGACCGTTACGGCGAGCTCAGTTTTCGGGAGATCGGTGGCAAGCCGGTCTTGTCGGGATTCAATGTCGACGCCCAAGGCGGGCGCATGGAAGTACGGGTCGGACCCAATCCGACCGGCGTTTTCGGCAACGTGCCGACCACTGTCGTCGCGCAGAACGGCGACCCGGGCGCACCAAAGTTTCTGCCCCAGCCCTACGGTGGATACATTGTGCCCGGCTCAACGTTGGATGACTTGAAACTGCTTGTCAGTCAGTGGAATACGGGCACGGACGCGAACGGTGTGCCGACCGGAACGCCCTATCAAACTCGAGAATTTCAAGTCAACCCCTTCCAATGAACCGTTGAACCAGCAGAGTCGAGGAACGAAATGACAACAACGACACTCACCGGCATGAGCGCACTTGTGGGCGCCGCTCTGGCAGGTACATGTGTCGCACACGCCGACGCGCTCAGCTTCCCCGACTTGAGCGGATACGCTCCCGCCAACGTCAAGGATTACGAGGTCTTGGTGCCAAACCCGGGACGGCAGCCCGAACCGACGGTGTACTTTCTCACGCCTGATGGCATCGTCTGCAAGTTCACGCTCGACCAGGCGTCGTGTAGCGGAAATAACTTGCCGGCCATACCGCCCGCGGCCTCAAACCCGGCGGCGGGAATCAGTGGCGTCAACTGGATAGGAACCACTAGCGGGCTTAACCAGACGAGTGGCGGGGAACCGTCACGTATCGTGGCCGGCCAGTCCGTCAAAACGCTTCCGCCAGCTCACTCTCTCACGGTCAATGGCTTCGTTTGCGGTGTCGACGATTCAGGCATGACCGCATGCAAAGACCCGCAGGGGCGTGGCTTTGTCCTGTCGCCGCACGGCTCCGGTTGGCTGCCGCATGTGTGAAATCGGCTCGCTCACGCAGCCTTGACCCTGCGTACCGTCTCGGCGAGAAGCTCGTCGAGGGCGCTCAGCGGCAAAGGCGGTGTGTCCCCCTTGAACAGCCATCCGCCATCGCTCGAGCTGCTGACGATGATCAGTCCTCGCACCTGGGTGACCCTCAGCGCCTCGACGCCTTCACCACACACTCCATGGCCGCGGACATCAACTACCCGCATCCACCGGTGTGTCAACCGCACCGTGTCCTCACCTTCGGCGACAGCCGAATCCGTCTCGAGGGTCTGGCGGTTTTCGCGCTCCCCGCAGAGTGCCGGCTTGTCCGCTAAATGCGCAGTGCACGTAGCGATTTCACGCCGGAGATCGGTGAGGAAATCGTCGCCGGCATGCGCGCGGCCGATCATCACTTTGGGACGGGGCGGTTTCCCGGGCTTGTCCCACTTCGACTGGTCGAAGTCCTGCCAGCCGACCAGGGGATCGTAGCGCGGGGCGGGGACCGAGCCACCGGACGGGCAGAGCGACCACGATGCGCCGCCCGGGCCGCTGGTGAGGGCGCCGTTGTCAGCAGAGGCGGTCTCGATGTCGGTGTTAACCGCCAGCGCTGGAAGCAGCGTCGAGATCTGGGCTTGGCTCCAGTTGGCGAGCATCGGCGGCAGCGCCGAGCGCGGCCGAGATCGCCCTACCGCGCCGATCAACTCCGAAAGAAGCTGATTGCGCGAGGCCGCCGACGGATCGGGCGTGCGATACCACGCCTGCACCGTCACCCGGCTGGGCAGCACGGTCGCTGCCATATTGACGACGTTGGGCCACTGGGGTCCGGTGTCGCCTGATTGATACTGCGCCAGCGTTTGGCTGGATTCGCCGACCAGCCAACCCTGGACGCCGCCGTTGTCCATCGGGTGCGCAACCGCCCACATGGGGCACCGATGCGACCATGCCGCCATCTCGCTGCTGACGTCATCGCCCTCGCCCGCAGCGGTGAACCGGACCCGGACGGAATCGCCGCCGTTCGCCGGGAATCGATTGCTCGGAACGTGACCGTTGGCGTCCGTGGCGGGGCTGTATTCCACATCCAGTTCCGGTTTGTCAGTCGCGCCGAACCGTGGCAGACGTTGGCAGTCTGCAGGCGTGGACTCGCGTCCGCCGAAGGGAGGCTCGGACCCGAAGCCCGCTTGGGGCGCATAGACGCTGACGCGGTTGAAGAGGTCGTCTTGAAAATCAGCCAGCCCGGGTATGCAGCGCGCCAACCGATCCGGCGCGCAGTCCCCGCCTTCCGTCGGTGCGGCTGTGAGCGTCGGCCGACTCGAGGCCGAATCGTGCTTGTGGGTGGTGCAGGCACTCGACACCGCCAGGAGCGCCGCGACCACGCCGAGCCCGGCGGCTGCACGAATGAAACCCCGAAGAACCGGCCGCACGCGCCGACTTTACGTCACCGGTCTGCTCAAGACGGTCTCCCGCGCGTGCTTCCGGACGAAAGCCCGGCACACGCGCGCGGCGGCCCTCCCCCGCCTTAGCGGGTGCAGGTCTTTGGCGGTGGCGGAGGGATTTGAACCCTCGGACGGTGTTAGCCGTCACACGCTTTCGAGGCGTGCTCCTTAGGCCGCTCGGACACGCCACCGCGGAGCAGCTTACCGAACCGTCGGCCCGTTACCCCAATCGCTGGCGGGCGAAGAAAGCCTCCAGCGGTGCGGCGCACTCTTCGGCGAGCACGCCGCCGCGCACTTCCGGCCGATGATTGAGCCGCCGATCGCGGACCACGTCCCACAGCGATCCGACCGCGCCCGTCTTGGGTTCCCACGCGCCGAACACCAGCCGGCCGACGCGGGCCAGGACCAGCGCTCCGGCGCACATGGTGCACGGCTCGACGGTGACCGCCAGCGTGGCGCCCTCCAGCCGCCAGCCGTCACCCGCCGCGCCGGCCGCCGCGCGCAGCGCCAGGATCTCCGCGTGCGCGGTGGGATCGCCAAGGGCCTCGCGGGCATTGACCGCGCGGGCCAGTTCGATCCCGTCAGCGCCGACGACCACCGCGCCGATGGGGACGTCGCGGGGGCCCGCAGTCGCGGCGACCGCCAACGCGGCACGGATCAGATCTTCGTCGGCGATCACCGACCGATGCGGTCGATCACGGCCGACAGCTGGTCGGCGAAGCCCATCTCCCGGGCGATGCGGCCGAGCTGCTCGTCCGCGTACAGGTCGGCCTCGTCGAGGATGACGCCCAGCACCGCCTCCGGCAGCCCGATGTCGGAAAGCAACCCCAGGTCGCCCTCCTCGAACGGGTCGGAATCCTCCAGGTCTTCGGGGTCGATGTCGGCGTCCAGCTTGTCGAGCACTTCGGCGGCGATGTCGTAGTCCAGTGCGGCGGTGGCGTCCGACAGCAGCAGCCGGGTCCCCGACGGCGCGGGGCGCACGATCACGAAGAACTCGTCATCCACGTCGAGGAGGCCGAACACCGCGCCGGCGCTGCGCAATTCCCGCAGCTCCGTCTCGGCGGCCTTGAGGCTCATCAAGGATTTACGGGCCATCGGAGAACACCGCCACTGGCCCTCTTCGCGTACGACCGCTACGCCGAAACCGTCCGGCGTGTCGGCGGACAGGCCCTGGGCTGGGGCCCGTTGTGCTCCCATGGCCGCTTACGGTAGTCGCAGACCA
>NZ_LZJB01000540.1:0-15992 GCF_001666895.1 Mycobacterium sp. E3298 | reverse complement strand
CCGCCACGCCCGCGCCACGCCGCAATGTACTGTGCGATTCGGGAACGAACTCGACTGTGGCGCCGAAGGCGGCCTGGCAGGCGATGAGTTGTCTACTCCAATTGGTCGCGCAGGCAGCGCAGGGTGCTGGCCAGGATGCGGGAGACCTGCATCTGTGACACCCCGATGCGCTCGGCGATCTGGCTCTGCGTCATCGATTCGAAGAAGCGCATGCGCAAGACCTCGCGCTCGCGTTCGGGCAGGCCGGCAACCAGGACCCGCAGCGCCTCGCGGTTGGTGATGTGCTCGATCTGCGGGTCGAGGCCGCCGACCGCGTCCGCGACCAGTCGCGGCGTGCCCGAACTGTCGGCGCCCACCGGGGCATCCAGGGAATCCAGCCGGTAGGCATCGCCCGCCACGAGGCATTCGACGATTTCCTCGCGGGGGACCTCCAGCGCCTGTGCCAGCTCGCCCGCGGTGGGCGCGCGCCCCAGCTTCTGAGCCAGGTCCCCGGTCGTCCTGCTGATCTGCACGTGCAGTTCGCGTAACCGCCGCGGAACCCGCATGCCCCAGCTGTAGTCGCGGAAGTACCTGCGGACCTCACCCATCATGGTCGGGACCGCGAAGCCGATGAAGCTGGGCCCCTTGGCGGGATCGAACCGGTTGATAGCGTTCATCAACCCCAGGCGCGCCACCTGGACGAGGTCGTCGATGCCTTCACCCCGGCGCGCGAAGTGGCTTGCCACATGGTCGGCGAGAGGCAGGCAACGGGCCACGATGCGTTCGCGCTGGCGGCCGTACTCATGCGACTCGGCAGGCATTTGGCGCAGTTCGACGAACATTTCGACCACGTCGTCGTAGGAATCGTCGGCTTTCTTGTCGCGGCACTCGGCACGGCGCGGGGTTGTAATCACATCGGTCATAGGCGCACGCGCCCGATGTTGGCGCGGTCGATCTTGAAACCATTGCTGCACAGAGATTTTTGCATTGCTGACTCACTCCTCTGAGTCGTTTGCAGCGAGGCATGCGGTCATGCGCGAAATCCCCTCGCTGCACCTCTATCCGCAGGACTGGGTCGTCTAGACAACGCGTACGGAATACCGATAGGAGATGACTCGGGTTCGTTTCGCCGGAGCCATATCATGCTCAGTAGCCGTGCGGCTGACTGGCCGCTTTGAGCTAAACGGCGACACGTCCAGAACGGACTTCGATCTTGACTATACGCTCCATCGCACACGCCCGCGATCGCTTGGCCCGATTTGGGCCGAAACGCGTCGGCAACCGCGGCCGCCGGGCAACGAGGACGATCACAGCAAACCGCGAGAACATAGCCAAGTGAGCGTTGGCCAGCCGTTTTGACGCCCTCACCGGTTAGCCGCAAAGGTGCCGGGACCCTCGGCGCGCAACCGGAGGGTGAGGTTCTCATTTGTACGCTCGCTGGGTACTGTTCGCCTAATGTTCGTGACCGAACTCGCGCGACGCGCCGTCGACCGGTGTCGAGAGCCTCTCGCGCACAACGTTTTCCGGCGCCGATGGCGATGATCGACGCAGACCGCCCGCTGGAGGGTCGCGGGGTGGTGGTGGCCGGCGGCAGCCGGGGAATCGGGCGCGCGGTCGCCGAACTGCTGAGCGCCCTGGGCGCCGGTGTCGTGGTCAATGGGCGCGACGAGGACGCCGTCGAGGAGGCCGTCGCCGCGATCACGGCGTCCGGCGGGCGCGCCACCGCCGTGGTCGGACCCGCGAATGACGAGCGCGTCGCCGGGGCGCTGGTCGACGAGTGTGTGCGCGCTCATGGGCGGCTGGACGCCCTGATCAACTGCGCCGGGGTCGCCGAGCCGCCGGGGTCCTCGATCCTGAACATCTCACCGGACGATTTCGACCGCCTGATCAGCGCTCACCTCGGTTCGGCGTTCCACACGTGCCGGGCGGCCGGCCGTGTGATGGCCGCGCAGGGGCACGGCGCGCTCGTCACCACCAGCTCGGTCGCCTTCTTGGGCGACTACGGCGGCACCGGCTATCCCGCGGGCAAGGGAGCGGTGAACGCCCTGACCGTGGCCATCGCCGCGGAACTGAAGCCGCATGGCGTACGGGCCAACGTGGTGTGTCCCGGTGCCCGGACGCGGCTGTCCACCGGCGCCGAGTACGAACGACACATCGAGGACCTGCATCGCCGCGGCTTGCTGGACGAAATGACCATGCGGGCCTCCCTCGACAGCGCTTCGCCGGACTTCGTGGCCCCGCTCTACGCGTATCTGGTGAGTGACCTCGCCCGGGCCGTCACGGGGCAGATCTTCGTTGCCGCAGGAGGATTCGTCGGGAGCTTCGACCGCCCGACGCCGCGGCTGCTGGGCTACCGGGACCACCATCAGGCCGAACCGTGGTCGGTCGACGAATTGCACAGGATGATCGGGGCCAAGCAAGCCGCGGGCTGAACGGCCCGGCAGCAAATCGATCTCGCCGCGGGCCGGCCGGCTCCGCGAGGCGCCGGGTCCCACGATCGCGGACCACCGTCATTTCGCCCGGGGTCCACCGGAAAGTCGCACGTTGGGGGTGTGCGTCGCGGTCGCGCGACATACGCTGTCCTGCGAACCGCAGGAGGGTGTTTTGACAATGCAACCGAACCCGCTCGACCCAGTTGCCAGCGAACGACTGTCGCACGCAGGCAAGGTGTTCACTTCGGATTTGTCCATCAACGAATTCGCGCTGCTGCACGGGGCCGGGTTCGAGCCGATCGAACTGGTGATGGGCGTCTCGGTCTACCACGTCGGTTATCAGTTCACCGGCATTCGGCAGCAATCCGAACTGCCCGTGCTCACCGACGCCACCTACCGGGCGCGCTGGAACGCGATGTCGCGGATGCAGGCGGAGGCCGATTCGCTGGGCGCGGACGGCGTGGTCGGCGTCCGGCTCGAATGGCGCCATCAGGGCGAGGGCGAACATCTGGAGTTCATCGCGGTCGGGACCGCGGTGCGCTACACGGAGAAGCCCGGCGTTTACCGGCGCCCCAATGGGCAGGCGTTCACCAGCCACCTGTCCGGGCAGGACCTGACCACCCTCCTGCGATCGGGGTTCGCCCCGGTGGCGTTCGTCATGGGCAACTGTGTGTTTCACGTTGCCGTGCAAGGGTTCCTGCGCACGCTCAGCCAGGTCGGCCGCAACGCCGAGATGCCGCAGTGGACGCAGGGGAGTTACCAGGCTCGCGAGCTGGCCATGTCGCGCATGCAGAGCGAAGCCGAACGCGATGGCGGAACCGGCGTCGTCGGCGTGCATTTCGCCATCTCGAACTACGCGTGGGGCCATCACACCGTCGAGTTCTACGTGGCCGGAACCGCGGTGCGGCGCGGCGGCGAACCGCAAACCCTCACGCCGTCGTTCGTCCTGCCCATGAGCGATTGATGACGAGCCTTGATCAACAGCGGGTCGGCCACGCCATCGGGACGACGCTGGCCGGTCCCGGGGGAGTCGGGCTGGTGCTCAGGGTCTTCTGCGGGGTTCCGGGGGTGATCCTCGTCCCGGCGCGGCGCGGCTTCTTCCGGTCGCAGCCCGAGCGGGTGCAGATCGGCGACTGGCGTTATGAAGTCACCCCGGACGGCCGCTTGAGCGCCGCCCACCTGGTGAACGGCATCGTCTTGGCCGAGGAGGTGCTCGCCGCCGGCGCGGTCGGACCGCACATCGCCCGCGCGCTCGGACAGCTGGTGAACAGTTACGGCCCGACCATCATGCCCAACATCGATGCGGCGCTCGAGGTCCTGGAGGCGGGGGCCGGGCCAGGCTGAGGGCGAATTATCTTGCGACAAAAGGGGTTTGGGCCAGGGCGCACGTTCACTGGGTTTGCGTTTGGTCGATGCCCACCACCCACCGGCTGAACCGCCAGCGGCCGTCCTGTTTGACCGCGGTGAAGTCGTAACAGCCGGTCAGGTCGGGACGGGGCGGCCCACCGTCTGAGATGGCGAAGACCTGAACATAGCAGTGCCCGGTCGCTTCGTCCGCGCCCTGGCTGGAGAACCAGAACGAGTTCAGCGCATGGCGGCGTTGATTGTGCTCGGCCCGAAACGCTGCCTTCCGGGCCGCGAGCAGGCTCATCACCGTGTCGATGTCAGCCGACAGCGGTCGGCCCTCGTGCAGCAGGACGAGCTCGGGGGATTCGGTGAACAAGGCGCGAAACTCGTCGAGCCGGTCGTGGTCGTAGGTGTAGGCGTAGGCGCCGAACAAGTTGATGATCGCCAGCCGATCGGCGACATCGAAGGCCGCGCTTCCGACGCCCTCGATCGGATCTCCGTCAGCGGCCACAGTGGCCTCCCGAGCGTTTGAGCTATATGCGGCCGGCGGCGTAATCCGCCGCCTGATCCACCATGCCAGCTTCGACGTACTGCCGATGGGCAATGGGGTTCGTGGCGTCCGAGCAGATCGGGTCGCCGGGCACGCACAACTCGATGGTCTTGCCCGCATACGGTGGACCGATCGTCACCGGCGGCTCGTTGATGATGTTCATGAACTGGCTCGACGGCTTGCCGAAGAGCGTGACCGCGGCCACGTGGTTGGAGACCTCCGCCGGCATTGGCTGCAGGGCCTGCACCAGGTGCACCCCGTCGGGGACGGCGCTTTCGGTGACGAAGCCGATCACGGCCGCGCCCTGGGAGTATCCGCCCAGCACCATCCTGGTTCGCGGGCAGGAGACCGCCATGTGTTCGACGTGCGCGCCCGCATCGCTGATGCCGTCCACGGCCCTGGGGAAATCCGTCGTCGCCGGGTAGTCGACCGGGTAGACGCCCAGGGACCTGCCGCCGACGTGCGAGCGCAGGGTGTCGACGAAACTCTGACCGATTCGGCCGACGCCGGGCGGCTCATTGGTGCCCCGCGCGAACACCACCTCGACATCGGGGCACGGGTCGGCCGCCGTCAGCGTGGCAACCGGAAGCGCCCAAAAGGGCGCCAGCACAGCACCAATCAGACCGCCGAGGGTATGCGCCTTCACAGCGCGATCTTGTCACAGGCTGACCAAACGCGCGCGTTATGCGGCGGGGGCCCACACCGGGCTACCGCGACCCGGGAGCCTGGGATCGTCTGTGCACCAACGAACCGGCGGCGCGCAGCGCGCCGCGAAACGCGTAGGCGGCGGTCACGATGGTCAGCAGGATCAGCAGGACGAACATGGGTAGCCAGTTGCCCCTGTCGTGGTCGACGTCCCACCAGATGATGGTGAACAGCACCGCGCAGACCAGGAGCACCAAGTCCCGCCAGTTGCCCTGGTAAGACAATGCCGCCTTGCGCAACGCCCGCCCCCGGTCGGAGGTCTCGATCAGGTCGTCGATGCGGGCGTCGATGGTGCGCTGCAATTCGGCGCGTCGCCCGGCGGCCTCCGGCGGCAACCGCTCCAGCAGGTCCATGTCCTGCGCGATCATGCCCCGATAATCCGGGCCGCGGAACTGGCCGGCGGCGACGGCCAGCATCGCCCCACCGAATACCGGCGCGCTATTGAGCGCGATCTGTCCGAGGCCGGTCATGCCCGCTCCTTGTGGTTGTCGTCAACCGAGCCCGTCGCCGATTGTCACGATGCCTTGGAAGGGCGCCGCCGCGTGCGCGGCTCGGGCGTCTGCAGCGCGCCCATCGCGCGCACCAACTGCGGATAGGCGATCGCCGGCCCCAGCCAGCGGGTGAGGTACCGGCGCAGATCGGCACCGCTGCGCGGCGGCCGCCCCGGGTCGGCGAGGAACGAGTGCAGCACCCGAAGGCTGAATTCATTCAGCTCGTCGAGGCCGGCTTCGTCGAAACCGTAGCTTTCCCAATCGATGTCGTAGCGGTGCAGCATCGACCGCCCGAACGCCAGGGCGGTATCGGAGATGATCGACACCTTCTGCCCGCCCCGGTGGCGCTGGCTCAGCACGACTTCGACCTGGTTGTCCGAGGCCAACTCTTCGATGGCGAAGGCCATCCCTTCGGTCATCGCCACGACCGGGTCGGTGACGCCCTCGAGGTGGGCGGCCATCCGATCCAGGAAGCCGTCGGCCGACCGCATGGCCGACGCCACCAACAGAGCCTGCGTCCCGGGAAAGTACCGATAAACGGTCTGCCGGGTCACCCCGAGCGCCCGCGCCACGTCGGCGATCCGCATCGCCGAGCCGCCTTCGTCGATGATCCGGTCGGCGGCATCGAGGATGCGCTCGATCGCCTCCTCGTCGGAGGCGGGCGCATTTCCTGCCCAACCGTGACTGCGCATCTATCGAGCGGCAACGCCGTAGCCGGTGATCCCCACAGCCGGATCATAGCGGCTGGAAGCAGGCGATCGGTGCTGGTTAACACGGCCGGACACTTCTGCCGTTATGTATGATCGCTGCGAATCTGGGGGTGCCGCGCGGCAGGAAGGCGGGACTTTGCACTACGACACCGTGATCACAGGTGGTCGCTGGTTCGACGGGACGGGCGCGCCGTCGGCGCGCAGAAACATCGGTGTGCGCGACGGCCGGGTCGCGATCGTCACCCCGGAATCGCTCGACACGACGGGCGCCGAGGTGATCGACGCGACGGGACAGTGGGTGATGCCCGGCATCATCGACATCCATACGCACTACGACGTCGAAATACTCTGTGAGCCAGCACTTTCCGAATCACTGCGACACGGGGTGACGACCGTGATGCTGGGATCGTGTTCGTTGTCCACGGTCTATCTGGACAACGTCGACGCGGGGGACATCTTCGGCCGGGTCGAGGCGATTCCGCGGCGCTATGTCATCGAGCATCTCGACGCGGCGCGCTCCTGGAACAATCCGGCCGAGTACGTCGCCGAACTCGACCGGCGCAACCTGGGCCCCAACGTGGCCGCTTTCATGGGCCACTCCGACATGCGTGCCGCGACGATGGGCCTGGACCGGGCGACGCGCAAGGACGTCCGGCCGTCCGCGGCGGAGCTGGCGCGGATGGAGTCGATGCTGAACGAGGCGCTCGACGAGGGATTCGTCGGGATGTCCTCACAACAACTGCTGTTCGACAAACTCGACGGCGACATCTGCCGGTCGCGCACGCTGCCGTCGACGTACGCCAAGACCCGCGAACTGCGCCGGTTGAACGCGATCTTGCGGCGGCGCAACAAGATCCTGCAGTCGGGGCCGGATATCAAGAATCCACTGTCGGTGGTCTCGCAGCTGGCGACGTCGCTGGGCCTCGGCCGTCCCCGGCTGAAGACCAGCCTGCTCTCGGCGGCCGACATCAAGGCGATACCCCCGGTGATCCACCTGATGGACCGGCTCGCGCGGGTGGTGAACGGCCTCGGCGGCGACTTCCGCTGGCAGCATCTGCCGGTGCCGTTCGAGGTCTACGCCGACGGGATCTCGTTGGTGGTGTTCGAGGAGTTCGGCGCGGGCGCAGCGGCGCTGCACCTGCAAAGCGAGATCGAGCGCAATCAGCTCATGCGCGACGAGGACTACCGCCGCCGGTTCCGCGAGGACTACGACCGCAAGTTCGGGCCCAGGGTGTGGCACCGCGACTTCTTCGACGCCGAGATCGTGGCCTGCCCCGACCGGACGGTGGTGGGCAAGTCCTTCGGGCAGGTGGGGCTGGACCGCGGCGGCCTGCATCCGGTCGACGCGTTTCTCGACTTGGTGGTGGAGCACGGCGAACAGCTGCGCTGGCGCACCACGATTTCCAATCATCGCCCCGAGGTGCTCAAGAAGCTGGCACGAAGTGAAACCGTGCAGATGGGCTTTTCCGACGCCGGGGCGCACCTGCGCAACATGGCCTTCTACAACTCCGGGCTTCGCCTGCTGCGGCACGTGCACGAGGCGGAAAAGCACGGCACCCCGTTCATGTCGGTCGAGCGTGCCGTGCACCGGCTCACCGGCGAGCTCGGCTCCTGGTACGGAATCGACGCAGGCACCCTGCGCGAAGGTGATCGCGCCGACCTCGTCGTGATCAATCCGGACAAGCTCGACGCTTCGCTGGATCGTTACGCCGAGCATCCGGTGGAGTCCTACGGCGGGTTGTCGCGGATGGTCAACCGCAACGACGAAACCGTCAGCGCCGTGCTCGTGGCGGGACGGTTCGCGTTCGGTGCGGGCGAGCCCGCACCGGCACTGGGCAGGCAGAAGTTCGGCCGTTTTCTGCGGGCCGGTCAGGATTCCCGGAGCCTGACGCCGGTGGCGTGACGCGCCGCCTAATCATTTGCGGCACCGCCGGTTAGGCGACGGAGGCGCCAAGGATGAGGTTGACGGCCTCTTCGAGTTGTCCCTCGATCTCGTCGAAGCTGACGAACCGGGCGGTCATCAGGGCGCCGGAGAAGGTGATCTGCAGTGTGGATTTGACCGCACGCGGCCAGCCGGGACCCAGGGCGGCCCCGATCCGCGCGGACACCTCCTGCCCGATCTGCTCCCGGATCGGTTGCACCGCCGGGTCGTCGGCCATCAGCGCGGCGCCGCACGCGGCGGTCAGCTCGGGCTCGTCGGCGACCACCACGGCCATGTCGCGCAGCGTCGCGCTGACCCGCGCCTTGGTCGTCTCGTTGACGTCGGTATGCAGCGGGAGCTCGCGCAGGAACCGCAGGTACACCGCCGCCACCAGCGCGCTTTTCGACGGAAAGTAGGTGTAGGCGCTGGCCGGCGACACCCCGGCGCGGGTCGCCACCGAACGCATCGTCAGATTCGCGTACGACGATTCGCGCAGCTCCTCCAGCCCGGCGTCGAGGACCTTGCGGATCGTCTGGCCCGGCCTGCGGTCGGACCGGCGCGCCGCATCTTTAGACACCCGTCCAGTGTAGGAAGGCTTCGCCCGGGCGCGGCAGGGCAACCTGTCGGCCGCCGGCCCGGAACCGCGGGCGGCCGTCCAAAAGGATCTAGAGTGGCGCCCATGGCCGAGGCGGACCGGCGGCGCTGGGACGAGCGGTACGCCACGAAGGCACCGCCTCCGGTGGAGGCCGTGGGACCGCCCGAATTCCTGGCCCCCCACGCGGAGCTGCTTCCCGCCGCGGGCAGTGCCCTCGATCTCGCGTGCGGGGCGGGGCTGGCGGCGGTGTGGCTCGCGACGCGCGGGCTTGCGGTGCAGGGAGTGGACGTCTCGCCGGTGGCCGTCGCCCATGCCCGGGACTTGGCTCACCGCGCCGGGGTCAGCGACCGGTGCCGGTTCGAGGTCGTCGACCTCGACGACGGACTGCCGGCCGGGCCGCCCCTGGATGTCATCCTCTGCCACCGATTCCGGGACCGTCGCCTCGATCGCGCGATCGTCGAGCGCCTGGCGCCGGGCGGGTTGTTGGCGATGGCCGTGCTGAGCGAAGTCGGCGGCTCCCCGGGGCCGTTTCGCGCGGTCGCCGGTGAGCTACCCGCGGCGTTCGCCGACCTCGAGCGGGTCGCGTCCGGTGAGGGTGCGGGTTGCGCCTGGCTGCTCGCGCGCGCGGCCGACGCCGCTGGGAGGCAAGCTTTTTCGCCGCCGCGGACATAGCGCGCAGCGCATTGGCGATCGAGCAGGACGAATCGGCTTCCGGCCCGGCGGTCTGAAGGTAATGTCACGCGCATGGAGCGGCGCGTCCTGGAAGCGGTGATCTACGAGCGCGAGCCGCCGATTGCGCGGATCATCCTGAACCGGGTCGACAAGGCCAACACCAAGGACGCGGTTCTGGTCACCGAAGTCGACGAGTGCCTGCACGAAGCCGACCGTGACAAGGAGATCAAGGTCGTCATCCTCAAGGCGAACGGAAAAGGGTTTTGCGGGGGACACGTGGCCCGCTGGGGCCCCGACGAAAATCCGTATCCGGATTTCGGTGAGACCTTCGAGGACCTGTACAAGGGCACCGCCGACCTGTTCCTGTGGCCGACGCTGTATCTGTGGGAATTCCCCAAGCCGACCATCTCCGCGATTCACGGCTACTGCATGGGCGGGGGGATCTACCTCGGCCTGCTGACCGACTTCTGCGTCGCATCCGAGGACGCGTACTTCCAGATGCCGCTCGCCCAGAGCCTCGGCGAGCCCGGCGGCCACACCATGATCGAGCCGTGGTTGCTGATGAACTGGCATCGCACCATGGATTGGCTGCTGCTGGCCCCGACGCTGTCCGCGCAGGAAGCCCTCGACTGGGGCCTGCTCAACAAGGTGGTGCCGCGCGAAGAACTCGAGGACACCGTCGAGGAGATGGCGCGCAAGATCGGCCAAATCCCGTTGACCACGTTGATGGCGGTGAAGAACAACGTTAAGCGTGCGTGGGAATTGATGGGGATGCGGGTCCACCTGCAGGTCAGTCACATCCTGACGAACATGGTGGGCGCCGCCACCGATGTGCAGGCCCGGCGGGCCGAGCTGAAGCAGTCGGGCATGAAGCCGCGCGAGTTCGTCGGCCAGGACGACCCGCAGAACCCGTAGCCCGATCACCGCTCAACGCGAGCCGGTGAAGACCCGGTGAGAGCCGTGAAAATTGGCGCATGACAGCCCCGGTCGGTGAATTAGGATTGCACCTGGTAGCGGCTGGCGCGCCACTGCACCACCCGCATGGCCGGCACAACGAGAGGGGTGCTTGGTGGCTGCAGCGTATCGGACCGCCCATGCCCCGGCGCGTGCCCGTGCCGTCGGGCCAGACCGTGAGAAAGTGCCCGCCCGTCCAGGATGTCGGCACGGCGCTCTCCCCGGCGTGACTTACCGGCGAAGTTCGCTTCAGCACAAGGAGAATGACCCGACATGACGCAGACGTTGAATGTGGAGTACGAGGAACTCCTGACGCGAGCCGCCGAACTTGAGCAACCGCTGCCGACCGTTCCGTCCTCCAATCCACAAGGGCCGTGCAATCTTTCGTTCATCAGCGATACCGCGACCCGACTCGCGCTCACCGCTGACACGTTGCGCCTGTACCTCAAGGGCTGCGAACGGGAATGGAGGAGTCTGGCGAAATCCCTGAGGAACGCGGCCAAGGCCTACGAAGAGGTCGACACCGGGGCCGCGGAGGACATCGGCAACATCCTGAACAACGACGCTTCCGCTGCGGGGGTGGCGGCGCCGACGCTGGCCGCGGACGAGGAGCCCTGGACGGCGCCCGAGCCGATGGCGGCGCCGCCGCCGTTCGAATACCCCTACTACGAAGTCCGGCAGGCAGCCGAGGACATCGAGACGGGGGACCAGGGCACGTCGTTCCGGGCGTTTGCGCAGGAGTGGAAAGCGTTTCAGCAGTCATTTCAGGAACAGACCTATCGGTTCCGGCTGTTCAGCCGCTGGGAGGGTGAGGCGACGGAGCAGGTCGAACGGAATTTCCAGCAACAAAAAGAGTGGATTTACAAGATGGCGAAACTGTGCGCCGACCTCGGACAGCAGGCCGACCGGGTCGTCGACGTGCACAAGAAAGTCACCGCCACCACCGGATACATGAATCAACACGCCCTGGGCGGCGCGCATCCCACGACCTACGAAGTGTCGCAATGCGATTACTGGTATCGGTATTACGTGGAAAACGGCTACCAGGAATACATCGCTTCGGCCATTGACTGGTACGAAAAACTTCAGGCGACCTCGGAATCGGCATTGAAGTACTACGTCCAGTACGCGAACATTCCCCTGAAGCCGTTGAACCCGGACGCTCCGCCCAAGGCCCACGTCATCAAGGCGCCCGGGGAAACGCCGAAGCCGGATCCCAAGCCCGAGCCCAAGCCCGATCAGGGGACGGCGCCGTCGCCGACGCCGACCCCGACGCCCGCGCAGCTCGGCCAGCTGGCGGGGAACATGGCGCCGGCGCTGCAGGGTGCTGCGCAGGGCATGCAGGGCGCCATGCAGGGCATCCAGGGGCTCACCCAGGGCATGGGCGGCGCGTCGACGCCCGCGCAGCTCGCGTCGGACACCACCCCGGAGCCGCCGCCCGCCGACGAAGCGAAAAAGGACGACGAGGACAAGGACAAAGAGGACCAAGAGAAAAAGGACGAGGCGACGACGGTCGCCGAAGGCGCGGCGGCCGGGGACCAGGCGTCGGGCAACGCCCCCACCGAGCCACCGGCCGCGGGGCAGCCCGGGGCCACCACCCCCGGGGGAACGCCGTCAGGCGTGGTGCTCTAGGTGACGTCCTAGCGGGCGCGGCTTCTCTCGCCGGCGACCCTGCGGCCCGCGGCATGGCGGGCGGCGACATAACCGAAAACCATGGTGTAGGCGATGCTTCCGCCGGCGCCCAGGTAGTTCCGGCCCATGACCGTCGCCGTGAGGTTGCCCGTCGCGTACAGCCCGTCGATCACGCAGTCGTCCTCGTCGAGCACCTGCGCGTGCTCGTTGGTGATCACCCCGCCGCACGTCCCGACATCGGCGGGAACGACCTTGGTGGCATAGAAGGGGGCCCGCTCGAGCGGGCCGAGCGCGGCGTTGGGGCGGTACCCGGGATCGCCCAGACAGTCGTTGTACGCCGACTGGCCGCGCCCGAAGTCCGGGTCGAGGCCCTTGACCGCAAACCCGTTGAAGCGCTTGATCGTCTGCTCAAGCGCGTCGGAGGGCACGCCCATCTGGCGAGCGAGGTCGCCGACGGTCTCGCCCCGCACGACCGCGCCCCGCGTGACCAGCTCCTCGGGGAGGCGGCGCCTCTTGAACGGGTTGGCACCCGACACGTATCGGGTGATGTAGCCCTCGTCGAAAACCATCCAGCACGGCACGGCCTTGTTCGCGTACATCGCTTTGCCGACTTCGACGTACGAGTTGGACTCGTTGCAGAACCGTCGGCCCGTTCCGTCGACGTAGATGGCGCCCGGCCGCTGCCGGCCGCTGCCCAGCGCCCGCGCGGCGTCACCGCCGTCGGCGATGAAAACCGATGGCAGCCACCATGCCTCGTCCATCAGGTCGGTCTTGGCGCCCAGGCCGATCGCGGACTGCAACACCTCGCCGGTGTCGCCGGCGTTCGCGATCGACCAGTGCCCCTCGTTGGGCTGGTCCCCGCTGTAGCGGCGGCGCATGTCCGCGTTGCGGCTGAAGCCGCCCGCGGCGAGTAGCACGCCCTTGCGGGCCTCGACGTTGAGAACGGTGCCGTTGCGGGCCACGCGCGCGCCGACCACGCGGCCGTCCTCGACGATCAGGTCCTCGATGGCGGCGCCGGTCCAGATCGGCGGCTCACCGCGCAGGTCGATCAAAGCTTTGAGCATCTGCCCGATCAGGGATGCGCCGTTGGTCAGCATTTCGCGGCGGCGGAGCCTGGCCGCCCTGGTGCGCGCGAACACCCGCATGGCCACCGCGAAGGCGCGCGGCGACCGATTGAAGTACTGCACCGAACGCAGCTCGTTCGTCTTGAGGACGAACCCGCCGTAACTCTTGGCCATCGAGGGCTGGACCTTGTCGCTCCAGCTTCCCAGCGCGGCCGCATCGTAGGGGACGCACTCGATGGCGCGGCCGGCTTCGTTGCCGCCCTTGTGGTTCGGGTAGTAGTCGCTCCAGCCCGGGCATCGCACGAACCGAACCCCCTTGCGGGTCAGGAAGTTGATCATCTCGTACCCCGCGGTGAGGAACATCTCGCGCCGCGCCGGCGATGAGGCGGAGCCGATGTCACCGACGACGTCGTCGAAGTAGGCCAGCCCGTCCTCGTGTGAGTCCGGGATGCCGTCGGCGCGCATCAGCGGGTTGTTGGGCAGCCACACCATGCCGCCGGAGAGGCCGGTGGAACCGCCCACCAGGGGTTGCTTTTCGATCACCAGCGGTTCGATGCCGGAGTCCAGCGCCGCCAGCGCCGCGACCATGCCGCCCCCGCCGCTGCCCGCGATGAGCAGATCGACCGTGCGGTCCCACCGGCCGGTCATCGTGCCCCCCCGCTGAAACCGAGGTCGGCGACGGGCACGTCGATGGTGGTGTTGGTCTTCTGGATGGCGGGCACCAGGGCGTCGTACGGCAGGCCGGCGAGGAAGCCGTCTATCACCCGTTCGAAGTTGGAGATCAGGCCCTCGATCCTGCTGGACAGTCGCATGTACTCAAAACCCTTGGAGTGCAAGCCTTTTTGCTGTCGGGGCAGATTCGAGAAATCCTGGGCCGGTATCGGAGGCCAGCGCGGGTCGTCGGGTGCCATGGGCACCGGCGGCGTCGGTTTTGGCGTGCTCTGCTCTGGCGGGATGCGGGTGAGTGACCAGATCTCGAACAGCGTTTCCTCCGGGCCGAGCGGCCGGATCCGGTACGACGAGGCGCTGCTGTACTGGGGCAGCAGGAAGTAGTGGGGGAAGCCGAAATTGATCGCTTCGGTGATGCCGCGCCGCTCGAGTTCGTTGAGGTCGGGGATGTCGCAGCCGCGGGCTCGATGCCAGTGCACGATCGCGTCGTTGAGCGTGCGGCGCCACACGGCCATCGCCTCGGCGGGGTCGGCCGGCAGTTCGAGGTCCTGCAAGCCCTCGGCGATGCGGACATCGTTCTCGTGCGTCATGCCGGCCATGCCTTCGCCCAACGTCCGCATGAAATAGAGGTTGGTCTGGGCCAATCCGGGTGGTTCGGCCGTGCCGGGCCGCTTCGGCATGCTGGACGGCAGCAGTTGCGGGTGGGTCTGCGGGACGTGATAGCCCTCCATGAAGGCGGCCGTCGCCAGCTTCCAGTTCACCGGCAGCCGGCACGACTGCCACCACTCGACCCGCAGCGACTCGACCTTCCACGCGTCGTAGATCGATGCGAACGGCTCGAAGCAGTCACGGAACGGCGGTGCGCCGTCGTCGAGGTTGATCCACGCGCATCCACCCCAGACCTCGCAGCGGACCGAAACCAGGCGAAGATCCTCCGGGTCCAGGTTGTGCTCGTCGAACTCCTCGGGCCTGAGCACAAAGGTGTTGCGGCCGTCGATGCCCCAACACCAGCCGTGGAACGGGCACACGAAGGTGCGCCGGTTTCCGTTGCCCTCCACCAGCTTCACCCCGCGGTGGCGACAGGCGTTGTGGTAAGCGCGAACGTTTTCCGCGTCCAGGCGGACCACGATGATCGACTCGTCAAGGATCTCGTACTCGACGTAGTCGCCGGCCTTGGGAATCTCTTCCAGACGGCAGGCCATCTGCCACACGCGCGGCCAGAGCATTTCGCTTTCGAGCGCGTAGAACTCCGGGTCGTAGTAGCGCTGCTTGGGAATGCGATCGACGGCCTGGACCGCCCACGGCACCGGAAGCGGGGTCCAGTTCAGTTGGCTGTTATCGGTGCTCTGGGTGGTGACCATTTCATCCCCTCATAGGATCCGCGATGCCCGCCCCTGCCAGTAACGCTCGCGGAGGCGTCTCTTGTACAGCTTTCCGTTCGGGTCCCGGGGCAATTGGGGAACGAATTCGACGGTGCGCGGGCATTTGTAGCCGGCGGCGTGCGCTCGGCAGTATTCGATCAGCTCGGCCTCGAGTTCGGGGCCCGGAGCGACGCCGTCGACCGGCTGCACGACGGCCTTGACCTCCTCGCCGAACTCGTCGTTGGGGACGCCGAAGACGGCCGCGTCGACGAGCTTGGGGTGCATGATCAGCAGGTTCTCGATCTCCTGCGGATAGATGTTCACCCCGCCCGAGACGATCATGAACGTGGACCGGTCGGTGAGGTAGAGATAGCCGTCCTCGTCGAGGAAGCCCATGTCGCCCAGGGTGCGCCAGCCGCGGTCGTTGGACACCGACACGGTTTTCGCCGGGTCCTTGAAGTACTCGAAATCCGGTCCGCCCTCGAAGAACAGCTCCCCGGCCTGCCCGGCGGGCAGCTCGACGCCGTCGTCGCCGACGACGTGCACCGGCGACATGGGCCTGCCCACCGAGCCGGGATGGGCCAGCCACTCCTCCGGACCGATCGTGGTCCCAGCGAATCCTTCTGTGCCGCCGTAGTATTCGTGGATAATCGGCCCGAACCACTTCATCATGTGGTGCTTGACGTCGACCGGGCAGGGCGCGGCCGCGTGGATGACACATTGCAGGCTCGAGACGTCGTAGCGCTCCCGAACCGCCCTGGGCAGCTTGAGCATCCGCACGAACATGGTGGGCACGAACTGGGCGTGCGTGACGCGGTGGGTCTCGATCAGGGCCAGGACGGCCTCGGCGTCGAACCTGCGCATCAGGACGGCAGCCGCGCCGACGCGGTGGACCGCCATGGTGTAGTTC
>NZ_LZJB01000539.1:0-1337 GCF_001666895.1 Mycobacterium sp. E3298 | reverse complement strand
TACGCGCGCGAAACCGGCAGCGCTCGGTTTGTCAGTACAGCGCCCGCACGGTATCGATGGTGTCGGCCTCGGACGGGCTCTTGTCGTCGCGGTAACGCAGCACACGGGCGAACCGCAGCGCCACACCGCCGGGGTAGCGCGAGGATTTCTGGACCCCGTCCAGGGCCACCTCGACCACCTGCTCGGGCCGCAGCCGCACGACGTAACCGTCGGTCCCGCCGACGGCGAGTTCGCTGAACCGGGCCGTCTGCCAGTCCAGCATGGCGTCGGTCATGCCCTTGAAAGTCTTTCCCACCATCACGAATTCGGCGGTGGCGGGGTCGCGCGCCCCCAGGTGGATGTTGGAGAGCTTGCCGCGTCGGCGCCCCGATCCCCACTCCACCGCCAACACCACCAGGTCCAGCGTGTGCACCGGCTTGACCTTGAGCCAGCCCGCGCCGCGGCGGCCTGCCTGATACGGCGCCTGCGGCGCCTTGGCCATGACGCCCTCGTGACCGGCGGCGAGCGTCGCCTCCAGGAACCGGGCCGCCTCGTCGTCGTCTGTGGTGGCGAGCCGATCGACCCGCTGCGCGGCCGGCACCAGCGCGTCCAGGGCGGCCAGCCGCTCGGTGGTCGGCGCGTCGAGCAGGTCGGCGCCGTCGCGGTGCAGGATATCGAAGAAGAACACCGAAAGAGGTTGGGCCGCACGGGCTTCAGCGACGTCGACCGATCGGCCGAACCGTGACGCGGTGACCTGGAAGCGGTGCGGTGAGTTGTCGGCCCGCAGCGCGATCGCCTCGCCGTCGGCGATGAGGTCGCGCACCGGCAGCGCCAGCGTCGCCTCCACCACCTCGGGCAGCCGGGCGGTGACGTCGTCGAGGCTTCGGGTGTAGACGGTGACCTGGTCGCCGGACCGGTGAATCTGTACCCGGGCGCCGTCCAGCTTGGCCTCGAAAATCGTTGTGCCGCCGTGGCGTTCCAGCGCATCGGCCACCCCGGTCGCGGTCTGCGCCAGCATCGGGCCGACCGGCCGTCCGACGCGCAGGGCGAACGCCTCGAGCGCCCGGGCGCCGCCGCCCATGGCGGCCGCCGCGACGCCGGGCAGGTCCCCGCCGAGCATCGCCGCGCGCTGTACCGCCGCGACGGGGAGGCCGGCGGCCTTGGCCACCGCGTCGGCCATGATCCCGGCCAGCGCCCCCTGGCGCAGCTCCCCGCCGAGCAGCCGCAGCAGGAAGGTCTGCTCGATGTCGGTCGAGGCGGCGAACAAGCCGGTGATGAGCTGCGCGCGGCGCGCCTGCGATCCCTTGCCCGACACCGCCCCGATCTCGGAGAAACTGGCGTCCACCGCGGCGACGGTC
>NZ_LZJB01000538.1:0-13060 GCF_001666895.1 Mycobacterium sp. E3298 | reverse complement strand
CTCCGGCAGCGATCTGGACGTCGCCGAGGACTGTGTCCGTCGTCGCAGTCCGCCGCATGTGCAGCACGGGCGATGACCAACGGAGCACCTCCTCGATGGCGTTGCCGTGAAGTCCGTCGAAATCGCCCGCCAGGGCGACGCGTTCGTCGGCATGCTCGCTCAGCAGGTGCATCGCCCACGCCAGTGCAGTCCGCGTGGTGTCGTTTCCTGCCGCGGCGAGCAGGATCACGAAAGACCCGAATTCCGCTGCGGTGAGCCGTTTCCCGTTGACCTCGGCCTGCATCAAAGCGGAGGTGATGTCATCGCCAGGATACCGGCGTCGCTGCCTTCCAAGGTCGATGGTGTACTCGAAGAACTCGCTGACCGCCTGCAAACTGGTATCGATGTCGCTGACGTGGCCGTCGTTGACGCCCAGGATCAGGTCAATGAGTTCACGCAAGCGCGTGCGGTCGCCGACCGGGATTCCCAGCAGGTCCGCGATGACTTGGAACGGAAGGCTTGCCGCCACAGTCTCGACGAAGTCAAACGTACGACGCTCCCGGATCTCTTCGACGATGGCGTCGGCCAGCCTGCCGACGTAATCGGTCATGCGGCGAATTGATCGGGGTGAGAACGCCACCTGTGCGAGGCGCCGATACTGCTGATGCTTGGGATCGTCCATCACGATGATCGAGCCAAGGATCTCGAGCAGATCCGGAGGCATGTCGTCCAAGGAGAAACCAAGGGTGCTCGTGAACCTCTTGGGGTCCCGGGTCACCGTACGCACCCCGGCATAGGACGTCACCGACCAAAAGCCACGCCCATCCTGCTGCGGAATGAACTCGACACCCCCACTGCGGGCACGCAACGTATCGAAGTGCTTGAGGCGAGTTTCAAGGTCAGTCTCCCAGAACGGGCTCAGCAGCGATGGGTTCACCGCAGTTTCCATACCAAAAAGTATGGCACCTCTCCCGGGTATATCAACTCAGCCTCGCGGACTGGATCCGCAGCAACCCGCAAGTCGCCTGACTAACCAACGCAAGAATTCCGTGCCCAGCGCACCAGATGGGCTTGAGTCCATACTGGACACCCAAGAACGACGCCTGGTTCTACGCAGGCTTTAGGACGCACTCGAAGCTGAGGAATTCAGCGAAAAAAGCAGCTCTCGAACCAGTGGTTCGAGAGCTGCTGCGGTGGCCGGGTCGAATTACGTGCAGGGAACCCCGTGCGGCCCGCCAATCCACTGCCCGGGTGGCGACTGCCACGGGCAAATCTGCTTGACCTGCCCCGGCGGCAGCGGGTTCCAATGACCGTTGTCCACGACGTGCGGACCCGGCGGAACGGGCGGGGGCCACGGTCCCGGGTGCGCCTGCGCCATACCCGTACCAAGTCCCAGCGCCGCCGCGCTCAACGCGCCGACGACCGCGGCCTTACCTGCGAATTTCTTGACGTTCACTTCTCTGGCCTCCTCTCGGTCCCGTGGTGTTCCCGTAGGAAACGTCCGCGGTGTGCGGGGATGGACCGATCTCACGACCCCCAAATTGTCCCTACCAGTTTACCCGCGCCCGCGACGTAGCAAACGCCCCCGCGTCCACACGGGCCCGGACCTGCGTCGACTCAGCCGTTCCCGCGACGGGCGAACGCCGGGGCGTGCTCGGGCAAGACACCCACACCGACGAAGTAGGCCGGCACGATCGACAGCCACGGCAGCCGTTGCATAAGGCCGAGGAATGCCGCCGGCGGGGTCGGGTCGGCCCCGCGCAGCAACGGCCCGAGCAACGCTCGGTGCAGCACCTGCTGCACGAGTTGCGTCACCACCGTGGGGAAGACGCGCCGGCGGTGCACCGCGGCGAGTTCGCGGTCGCCGACGCGGTGCCGTCGAAGCGGTTCCGCGAGAATGGTCGCGGCTGCGACGGCGTCCTGGATCGCCAGGTTGATGCCGACGCCGCCCAACGGCGACATCGCGTGCGCCGCATCGCCGATGCACAGCAGCCCCTTGGTGTGCCAGCGACGCAGCCGGTTCACGTGCACGTCGAGATGTTTCACGTCGTCCATCGATTGCAGCGCCGCCACCGACTCGGGCATGTCGGGCAGCAGCTCTTCGACGTCGCGACGAAACGCGTCTATGCCGCGCGCCCGCAATTGGGCGTCGGTGCCCTTGGGCCCGAGGTAGGCGATCTGGAAGTAGCGCTCCCGCGGAATCACGGCAAGGCCCTTGCCCGGACCCAGTCGAGGGAGGAAGGAGTACTCCACGTCTTCCTTATGAGGCAAGCGGAACCACCAGACGTCGAACTTCACCGGGAACTCGCGCGCCTTCAGTCCGGCCTGCTCCCGGGCGATCGACCAGCGGCCGTCACACGCCACCGTCAGCTCGGCCCGCAGTTCGCCCGGGCCGTCGGGGCCGCGGTAGCGCACTCCGGCGACCCGGCCGGCGTCCCATAGCAGCCCGGTGACTTCGGTGTTCATCCGCAGCGAGAAGCCGGGCTCCGCCTGAGCCGCGTCGGCCAGCAGGTTGAGCAGGTCCCACTGTGGCACCATCGCGACGAAGGGATGGGGCTGGCGCAGCCGCTCGAAGTCGACGTAGGTCACCGAGCGCCCGTTGGATTCGAGTTTCGCGGTGCGGACCTCGGTGAAAGGCAAGGCCGCGAAGGGTTCCCACAAACCCAGCTCGTCGAGCAGCCGCATAGTGGTCGGGTGGACCGTGTCGCCGCGAAAGTCGCGCAGGAAGTCGCCGTGCTTCTCCATCAGGGTGACCTGCACGCCCGCCCGCGCCAGTAGCAGTCCCAGGACCATGCCGGCCGGGCCGCCACCGATGATTGCGCAGGTCGTCGTCTCAGCCATCAGCGCCCTTAGAACTCGAGGTCGAACACCGAGACGGGGTCGAGGATTACCCCGGTTTCCTCGACGTAGCGATCCCACAGCGCCAGCAGCTCGGCCAGCTTGTGGGGGTGCGAGCCGGCCAGGTCGTGAATTTCGCCGGGGTCCGCCGCGAGGTCATAGAGCTGCCAGCCGCCCGGGCCATACGGTGCCGGCAGATGCAACGCCTTCCAGTCTCCCTGGCGGATCGCCCTGCGGCCGAACAGTTCCCAGCCCGTGCCCGTCTCGGCGTCATGAACGGCCTCCGCACCCCCGGACAGGTACCCCACCAGGGAGCGGCCGCGCATCGGCGCCACCTCGCGCCCGCGGTAGGACGTGCCGGGGTGCGCCGCGCCCGCCAGTTCGAGCACGGTCGGGGCGATGTCCATGACGGTGCTGAACGCCGTACCGATCTCGCGCTGCCGTTCAAACCCCGGCCAGGTCACGAAACCCACCACGCGGATCCCGCCTTCGGTGGTGAACGCCTTGTGCAACCGCGACGGCGCGGTGGCGGCCTGCGCCCAGCGCGGCCCGTACCAGATGAACGAGGAGGGCCGGCCCAGGTTGTCCAGGCTATTGTCGCAATGCTTTTCGATCTGTGCGACGATTCGGGCCCCGACCAACGGCATCGCCTCGACGATCGCTCCCTCGGCGCCGTTGTCGGACAGGAAGATAACGACGGTGTCGTCCAGTTCGCCGCGCTCCGCAAGGTAATCGAGCACCCGGCCGATATTCCAGTCCATCCGGTCGACCATCGCGGCGTAGACCTCCATGCTGCGAGCCGACACCGCGCGCTGTTCATCGGTCATGTCGGCCCACTCGGGAGCGCCGTCGGCAACGACCGGGTGCGCCTCGATGTCCGGCGGACACAGGCCCAGCCGCTTGAGTGCGGCCAGTCGCTCTTCGCGCAGCGCGTCGGGTCCGGCGTCGTAGCGGCCGCGGTACTTCGCGATGGATTCGTCCG
Source organism: Mycobacterium sp. E3298 (assembly GCF_001666895.1). NCBI lineage: Bacteria > Bacillati > Actinomycetota > Actinomycetes > Mycobacteriales > Mycobacteriaceae > Mycobacterium > Mycobacterium sp. E3298. The sequence goes on along the minus strand of NZ_LZJB01000538.1, from coordinate 9,261 downwards.
GGGCCTGCAGCGGCCAATGCGGCGCCTGGAAGGGCAGGTACGCGAAGAACGGCCGGTCGTCGCCGGGGGCGCGTTCGCCGAAATACTGCAGCAGCTTGTCGGTGTAGAAGTCCGACGAGTAGAAGTCATCCCCCACGGTGACGAACTGGTCGTCCTCGGTGTAAAGCGTTGGCACCGGCGAGAAGCTGCGGGCGCCGCCGCCGCCGAAATGGCTGGCCCCGGCCGGCAGCAGCGCGAACGAGCGCTCGAAACCGCGCGCCCAGGGCGACCTGTCGATCGTGGCGCCCAGGTGCCACTTGCCCGACATCAGCGTCAGGTATCCCGCGTCGCGCAGTAGTTCCGGCAACGCCACCACCCGGTCGTTCAGGTAGCCCTCGTAGCCGGGCGCCCCGCGAAACCCGGGGCCGGCGACCTCCAGCATGGTGCCGATGCCGGCGATGTGGTGGTCCGTGCCCGTCAGCAGCATCGCCCGGGTGGGTGAGCACGCCGGCGCCGAGTGGAAGTCGGTGAGCCGGATCCCCGCGTGGGCCAACCGATCGAGGTTCGGCGTCTCGATTTCGCCGCCGAACGCGCCGATATCGGAAAACCCGAGGTCGTCCGCCACGATCACGAGGAAGTTGGGCCTCTTCACGGTGAAGCATCCTGCCAGGTCATCTGCCCGGGTGGAATGCCGCCGCGACGGGGCGTCGTTATTGTCAGGGCTGCGCTGTCCGCGTTCGGCGCACGGTTACACCGAAAGGGCTCCGACATGCTGGCAGGTTTCGAAATGTCCATCCCGCTGGTCGCCGCCCCGATGGCTGGCGGCCCGACCACCCCCGCAATGGTCTCGGCCGCGACCCGCGCGGGCGGCCTGGGCATGCTCGCGGCCGGGTACAAGACCGTGGAAGCCGTGGAGGCCGAGGTCAAGCAGGTTCGCGCCGAGGGAATCTCGTTCGGTATCAACCTGTTTGCACCCAATCCGCTGCCGGTTGACCCCGCGCGCTACCGCGCCTACGCCGCGATCGTCCAGCGCGACGCGGATCACTTCGGGTTGACGCTGCCCCCGGAGCCGATCGAGGACAGCGACAAGTTCGACGAAAAGGTCGCGCTGCTGCTCGACGACCCGGTTCCCATGGTGTCGTTCACCTTCGGCATCCCGCCGCGGGCGGTGATCGCGGCGCTGCGCAAGGCGGGCAGCGTCGTGGTGCAGACGGTGACCACACCCGACGAGGCGGTGGCGGCACGCGACGCCGGGGTCGACATGCTCGCCGTGCAGGGGGCGGCCGCGGGCGGTCACTCGGGCACACTCTCGCCGCGGGAGCCGCTGCGGCCGGTGCCGATCGCCGAACTGGTCGAGCGCATCGTCGCGGCCGTGCCGCTGCCGGTAATGGCCGCCGGCGGGCTCGCCAGCCCCGCCGCGGTGGCCGAGGTGATCCGTGCGGGCGCCGCGGCGGCCGCCGTCGGGACGGTTCTGCTGCGCGCGGACGAAAGCGGCGCATCGGCCACGCATCAGGCGGCCCTGACCGATCCCGCGTACGCCGAGACGGTGCTCACGCGCGCCTTCACCGGCCGCCCCGCCCGCGGGCTGCGCAACGCGTTCATCGATGCCCACGAGGCGCAGGCGCCGCTGGGCTACCCGGCCATCCACTACCTGACCAGCCCGCTCCGCAAGGCCGCGGCCGCGGCGGGCAAGCCCGGCTACGTGCACCTGTGGGCGGGCACCGGGTACCGGAATGCCACCGCCGAACCCACCGCCGAGATTCTTCGGCGGCTGGCTTCCGACCTATGAGTATTCGAAGCGGTTCAGCACGTCATACCGGCCGCCGGGAGTCGCACAGGTGAGTTTGTACACGAACCGAACCGGCGCCGATTCGATCTGTTGGTAACCTGCCAGCGCCGGGACCTGTTCGAGCAGGCGCAGCCGAGGATTCCAGTTCTCCAGCTCCCGCGCATCGCGGATGCCCCACTTGATGATCCCGCGGGTGAACAGCTTCGACAGCAACGGCGCCAGCGCCGAGAGCGTGTCGAAATGCATTTCGCCGCTTTGGAATCGGCCGGTCAGACGCTGCAATAAGTCGCGGACCTGCTGTTCGGTCAGGTACATCAGCAGGCCCTCGGCGATGACCAGCGTGGGGCGATCGATCGGAACCTGGTCCAGCCACCCCGGATCGGTCACCGACGAGCCGATCATCCGGTACCGCTCGGTGTCCTGATAGAGCCGTCGCCGCAGCTCGATGACACCGGGCTGGTCGACGTCGAACCACGAGGCCGACGGCGGCACGGTGAGCCGGAAGGCGCGGCCGTCGAGCCCGCAACCCAGGTGCAGCACCACCGCGTCGGGGTGGCGCCGCAGGAATTCCGCGCACCAGTCGTCGAGCCGCTTGGCGCGCAGGGCGACCAGGTACTGGTTCGACGCCGGCAGCGAGCTCCGATGGATTCGCTTGAAGTCGTAGTCGATCCGCTCCACGGCTGCCGCCGCCGCTTTGTCGCCCAGAATGGGCCGGTTCGAACGGCTTTCGTGAGCCCGCAGATAGAGGGTGACGAGGTTCGTCCATTCCACCGAACCCCACGGTACGGATGTGAAGTCGACCTTGTCGGTCGGGTTCATGGCTTTCTCCTTGCCGCCCGATATTCGGTCCACATCTGCATGAGCTGATCGCGGTAGGCGTTGGTGCAGAACTCGCAGAAGTCGCGGAAATCCTCGACACGCTGCCGCTGTTCGGCGCGGTCCTCGTGCAGCACGGAAAGGGCGAACTCGGCGGGCTCGATGCCCAGCCGCATGAGCGAGAGCTGGGTTTTAAGAACGCTGGTGAACCCGCCCGGCGTGACCCGATACAGGTGTTGGCGGTCCGGGCTGGGCAACCGCTCCACCATGCCACCCTCCAGGAGCTGGCGGGCGACGGTGCTGATGGAGGCCTTGCTCACCGATAACGCGTCGGCCAGCTGAGTCAGTGACTGTTGCGGCGGATGACAGATCATCAACCATCCATACAGCCGGCCCATGGTCCGGGTGGCGCCGAGCAGTTCGAAGAACAGCCCGAGGCGGTCGACGAACTCGGCCTCTTCCGGCGACATGACCCTCCCGCTACGTTTAGTACATACTGAACGTAGCGTACGGAGCAGAAGCCGATTATGGAAGGGCCGTTACGGCGAGAGCGGCGCCCGCTAGAACGCGTCGGGATTCCGCTGCACGTCTTCCGGCACCGGGTGGCGATAAAGGCGAGAGGCGTTCTCCCAGCTGAACTTCCGGATCACGTCCGCGGGCAGGTCGCCGATTTGCTCGTGGATCGTCTCTTGGGTGTGGGGCCAGGTGGAGTCGCAATGCGGGTAGTCGGCCTCCAGCATGATGTTGTCCACGCCGATCCGGTCGCGCTGGACGAACGAGGACTTGTCCTCCACGGCGCAGAACCAGAAGTTGCGAGTGAACACCTCTGCGGGCGTGAGGCTTTCGCCCAGCGCCGCCCAGGTGCCGTACATCGCGTGATAGCTGAGCATGTGGTCGAGGCGATCCAGCAGGCCCGCCACCCACCCGATGCCGCCTTCCGACAAACAGATCTTCAGGTTGGGGAATCTGCTGGGCAGCCCGGAATACAGCCAGTCGACCGCCGCGGAGATGGCATAGGCGAAGAACAACACGCCCTGCACGTCCGGAGGCGCGTCGTCGGTCGTGGAGGGTGAGGAGCCCGACGAGCCGATGTGCAGGTTCACCACGGTGCCCGTTTCGGCGCACGCCGCCATGATCGGGTCCCAGTGTTTGGAATGGATGCTGGGCAGCCCCAGCATCGCCGGGTTTTCGCTGAACGTGACGGCGTGGAACCCACGCTCGGCGTTCTCGTAGATCATCCGCGCGCCGAGTTCGGGGTCGAGCAGCCACGGCAATTGGCAGGGAATGATGCGCTCGGGATACGAGCCCGCCCACACCTCGAGGTGCCAGTCGTTCCACGCGCGCACCGAGGCCAGCGCCAGGTCGCGGTCACTCGTCACCTGCTGCAGGCGCTGGCCGGCGAATCCGGGCAGGAAAGATGGGAAGTTGAGCGAGGCGTAGATGCCGTTGAGGTCCATGTCCTTGACACGCTCGTGGATATCCCAGGCGCCCCTGCGCATTTCGTCGAACCGGACCGGCTCGAAGCCATACTCGGCCACCGGACGGCCGACGACGGCGTTGAATCCGACGTTGGGCAGCTCCCGACCGTCGTAGACCCAGGTCTGTCCGCCGCTGTCGGTCTCGACGACTTTGGGCGCCCGGTCGGCGAATTTGCGCGGCAGCCGCCCGGCGAAGGTATCCGGCGGCTCGACGATGTGATCGTCGACGGAGATCACGGTGTAGCGCCGAGGCGCGCGGGGCGGATCGGGCAAGAAGGTGACCGAGCGTTGCTCGCCGGTCTTCGCCGTCGTGAAGTTGAGGTTGCCGGCCAGCTCGTCGATCGATTTCACTGGTCAATCTCCTTGCGTGGAGGCGTAATCGAGCGTGTGTCGCCGGCTTCGGTGTGCGACGCGGGCGACGCCTGTCGACGTGTCGCCGCCGTGGACGCACGCGCGACGACGGGGTTCACGTGAGCACGTCGGGGTCGGCCTTGATGGTCATCCGCGCCGCGCCCGCCCAGTACACGTCGGCGGCGCGCTCGACGAGAGACCGCTGCATGCCTGCCATGTCGGACCACTTCATGGCCACCGGCTCCTTGCCCGTGAGCAGCACGTCGTAGGCCAGCTTGCAGACCCGTTCGATGGACGCCGCGCGGTAGACGGCTTCGGGCAGGTTGCGCCCGGTCGCGATGACGCCGTGGTTGGCCAGGATGGTCAGGTTCGCGGACCCGATCCGGGCCGCGAGCTCGGCCGCACGGGCGGGGTTGTCGACCTCGCCGTCATAGGTTTCGACGAGGCAGAGGTCATCGAGGAAGAGCGAACCGGTCTGGTGCACCAATTCGGGCAACCGGCCCAACGCGGCGAGCACGCAGACGTAGTAGGGATGGTTATGAATGACCACCCGGGCGTCGTCGCGGACGCGGTGCAGCTCGGTGTGGATGTGGATCGCCGGGGTGACGTCCCACCGGCCGCGCAGCACCCGGGCGTCGGCGTCGACCACGCAGATGTCGGACGCCGTGATCTCCTGCCACCACAGCCCCCACGGATTGACCAGCATCTCCGTCCGGCCGTCAAGTTGCCAGGTGATGTGTCCGGCCATGTTCTCGGCGAACCCGATGCCGGCCAGGTGGCGGAAGGCGACCGCGAGCGCCTGCTCGTCGGACAAGTCGACCCCGATCGGGGGGACCACCGACGGCGCCCATACCTCCAGGCCGCCCCGGCGCGCGTCAGGAGCATTCATGTTCGGCCTCCGTTCTGGCTCGAATATCCTCGCGCAGCCGGCCTTTGGCAACCTTGCCGCCCGACGAGCGCGGAAGCTCGTCGACCACGATGAGCCGTTCGGGCAACAACTCCTTGGACACCCCCAGCGCCAGCAGGTGTTCGACCAGCTCGGCCAGTTCGATCGTGGCCGAGCCGACGAGTTCGGCGTAGAGGCATACCTTTTCGCCGAACACCGGGTCGGGCATCGCGACCGCGGCCGCCACCGCGATGGCAGGGTGGGTGGTGGCGGCATCCTCGACCTGCGTTGCGCTGATGTTCTTTCCGCCGCGCAGGATGAAGTCGGAAGTTCGCCCGGTGACGGTCAGGTATCCGTCCGCGTCGATCTCGCAGATGTCCCCCATGCGCATCCAGCCGTCTCGGGTGAACAGCTTGTCGTGATCGGTTCCGCCGAGGTAGCCGAGGCTGGTCGCCGGGCCGCGGCAGGCCGGCTGGCCCTTGCCGGTCGCGGTCACGTCGCGGTCCCCGTCGAAGAGCCGGACCGCCATTTCCGGCACGATCCGCCCGCCCGTGCGCAGCCGGCGTTCGCGTGTGTCGTTGACCGTGGTGGCGCTCAGCATCCCGGTTTCGTTGGAGCCGTAGAACTGCAGGATCGTCGCGCCGGTGAGTTCCTCGAACTCGGCCGCCGGCCGGTAGGGCAGCGCCTCACCGCCGGTGAACACGACCCGCAGCGAGCTCAGGTCGTGGTCGCGGGTCGCGGGATCCGCCATCAGCATGGTCAATTGCGTACTGACACAGCACAATACGGTGGCCCGGTGTTGGGCTATCGCCTCGCAGGTCGCCCGCGTGCTGAAGCGGTCCAGGATGACGGCGGTGGCGCCGAGATAGATCGGCGTGGTGTGGCTGGTCCATAACCCGAATCCGAACGGTGTCGGGATGACCGGCAGGAAAACGTCCTCCGACGTCAGCAGCCCGTTGGCGACGGCCTTCTGGTGGAAGTAGTGCCAGCGATTCTGTGTGTGCACCACGCACTTGGGCAGCCCGGTGGTGCCGGATGTCGAGTTGATGAGGAATACATCGTCGGGCCCGAGTCGGGATTCGGGGGCAAGCGCCTTCCGCGCCGCCCGAACGTCGAGTCGCGGCGAGCCGGCGGGCGAGTCCAGCGTCAGGGTGGGGAGCGCAAGCTCCCCGGCGACGTGCGCCGCGGTCGCCCCACGCAGTTGGTCGCTGATCAGGATTTTCGGCTGGGCGCTGCGCAGTATCGCCGTGACTTCACGGGCTCCGGCGCGCGCGCCGACGCCGACGACGACCGCCCCGCACCGCTCGATCGCGACGAACAGCGCGTGCAGGGCCGCGGAGTCGCCGTGCCACACCGCCGCGCGGTCGCCGGGCTCGATCCCCGCGCCGGCCAGTCTCTCGGCCAGAGCGCTTGCGGCATCGTCGAATTGGCGCCAGCTCAGCACTGTCCCGGCATGGTCGACATAGGCAAGGCGGTCCGGCGACCGTTCGGCGTTGCGGCGTACCGCGTCCGACAACGTCGTGTCCGACCAGAAGCCGCAAGCATGAAACCGGGCCGAGTCCTCGGCACTGAACGCCGGCGAGGACTCGATCTCCATCAGCCGATGATAGGAAAGCGGCCGGCGGCCTCGCCGGGTACTGCCCGCTAGGGGTTCTCCGGGGCCGGTGCGGGCGCGTCGTGTTGCGGGTCGCTGACGGGGCCCGGAGGACGGGGCCGCGGCTTGTGGCAGTTGCGCGTGCAACCGCAGTTGAGGCCGATGATGCAGCCACCCCCGCCGGCGGGTTGCACCGGCAGGGCGCCGCCCGGGGCGGGCGGGGGCGCCGGCGTCACGTTGGACGAAGACGTGGGGTTCGCGGCCCGGGTGACCGTGTCGGCGTCCGACCAACCGAACGCCAGGACGAGCGCTGCGAAGACACCGCCAACCGCGGCCACGGGCTGGGCTTGTCGAATCTTCACGATCTCTCCAGTGTGCTTTCAGGCGGTCGGACTAGGGATTTGGCGGCGTGGAGGCGGGCGGGGCGTGCTGTGGATCGCCGGCCACGGCCGGCGGGCGTGGGCGTGGCGGCGATTGGCAGTGCTGAACACATCCGCAGTTGAGGCCGATAAAGCAGGGCGAGCTGGGCGGTCCGAGGGCACTGTGGTCGATCGACGAGGATGGAGACGGCGCAACGGTTTTTGTGATGGCCGCCATCGGGGTGGCGTCGAATGGCAGCAAGACAAGTGCGGCCAGGCAGGCGCATAACGCCTTCGCCGTCCCGGTCCGCCCGTTTCCCATGCTCACCAGAGTAGTTAGTCGCCGCCGCACGCGCAGAACACGCGCGGGTTTCAAAGAACACTCCAAGAAGTCACCAAGAATCCTTCCAGCGCCGCCGTGGACGGTGAATGCGCTTAGCGCCCTTGGGATCGGTAGCGGCCCCGCCGGGTTGCACTTGCCGCACCACCGCTGCGCCCCGCAGCGATCGACACGGAGGTTCATGGCGGATGAAAAGCAAGGTCGTCGTGCTGCTGGCCGGCGGGATGCTCGCGCTGGTCCTGCTGACGCGCTATTTCGCGCTGAGCCGGGCCGGCGTGCCGTTGGGGTGGATGATCTACCTCGGCCTGCCGATCACCGGCGCGGGCGTGCTGTTCGCGCTGCGGCTGATCGATCTCGGCGCGGGTTGGACCACCAAGGGCGGCTCGATGCCGCACACCGGGGGCGTCCACGCTGCTCACCCGGCCGCGGTCGCGCGGCCCGAGCCACCGCTGTACGACCGCCTCAAACAACTCGAGGACCTGCACGCCAGGGGCGCCATCACCGACACCGAATACAGCGCCCAGCGCCTACAAATCATCGCCAACATGTAGGTCGGGTGCCGCCTCGGCGCCTCGATGCGCCGTCGCCGTGCGGACCGCGTAGATCGCGGCGCTGACGCCGAACATCGCCGAGGTCAGCAGCAGCCAGCGGCCAAGAAAGGGATCCTGCGTCTGGCCGGTCGCGGCCGAATACGTGGCGGCGCCCTGCTTGATGATGCCGGGCAGGAACACCAGCAGCGTCAGCCCCGCACCGAGCGCGGGCACCCGGATGTGATTGATCACGGGCACCGGCCGCGGCGGCAGCCGGACGACGGAGCGCGACAGCAGCCGGTCGAGCAACGCGTAGATCGGGAACAACACCAGGTCGTGGGCGACGATGGCCGCGGCGAACCACACGATGATCGACTGCCACCACACGTGCGTGTTCCACAGCGTGACCGGTTTGCTGGTGGTCACCACGTAGCCCAAGAGGGCGAACCCGGCGATCAGGATTAACAGATGCCAGGGGCCGGACCCGTAGAGCCTCGTGAAAGCTGCTCGGGCGCTATGCATTTGGGCCGGCCCTGAAGGCAATGGATTCCACCCATTTGGTGTTGTGTACGCCGGGCAACGCGGGCACGATGATGCGCGCCGGGAACCCATGGTCCGGGGACAGGTCGGTGCCGTTGACGCGCAGGGCCAGCAACGCATCGGGGTGCAGCACCTGGCTCCCCTGCAGCGTCGCGCGGCCGAACGCGCCCCCGCGCTCCAACGACGAGACGTACGCCGAGTCGGGAGCCGGTACGCCGGCGAGCCGGGCCAGGTCCGCCAGGCGCACACCGGTCCACGTTTGGGTGGTGGACCAGCCTTCCACGCAGGCGATCGGCAGCGTGGCGGTGCGCTGCGGCATGGCCAGGAGGGCGGAGCGGTCCAGGACGACGGCGTGCGGGCCGCCGCTCAAGGTGAGCCGCCAGCGCTCGCCCGTGTCTTCGGCGGAAATGCCGGCCACCACCGCGGTCCGGTTGACCTCGAAGTCGCCGGGACCATCCCCGCGGGTGCGGCCGCGCGGAAGCAGCAGGGCCGCGGGCCGGGTGAACCCACCCAACGTCTGCCCCGCGGTGATGACCGCCATGAACGCCGCACCGCCGCCCACGAGCGCCAGGGCGCCGCGGCGGCTCATCGTCGCGGGC
>NZ_LZJB01000537.1:0-2138 GCF_001666895.1 Mycobacterium sp. E3298 | reverse complement strand
ATCGAGCTGAGCGAAATCTGAGTGGTTGCGCAGCACCGCGATGCTCTCGCGCGCCTTGACGACCCGGTCGACGTCGATGTCGGCCACCACCAACTGCGGCCCGGACCCGGCCGACGCGACGACTTCACCGAACGGCGAGGCCACCAGGCTGCCACCCACCCCGGTGGGCGCGCCCGACTCCGTCAGCGGTGCGCCCGGGTCGGCCTGGCCGGCCGCCGCAACGTAACTCATCGAGTCGAGGGCGCGGGCCCGCGCCAGGAGCGTCCACTGGTCGAGCTTGCCGGGCCCCGAGCCCCACGACGCGCACACGGCGATCAGCTGGGCGCCGCGGCGGGCCAGCTCGGTGTACAGCGCCGGGAAGCGGATGTCGTAGCAGACGGACAACCCCACCCGGACGCCGGCGACCGTGATCACCACCGGCTCGTGGCCGGGGGCCACGGTGCGCGACTCGGTGAAGCCGAAGGCGTCGTAGAGGTGGATCTTGTCGTAGTGCGCGTTCGGCTCGTTGGGGCTGCCCGGACCGGCCGCGATCAGCGTGTTCTTCACCCGGCCGTCCCCGGCCGGCGTGAACATGCCGGCGATCACCGTGATTCCGCAGTCGGTCGCGATCCGTCGCACACCCGTCGCCCACGGCCCGTCGACCGGCTCGGCGACGGGCGCCAGCGGAACGCCGAACCGGCACATGGTCGCCTCCGGGAACACCACCAACTGGGCACCCGCGTCGGCGGCCTGCGCGCTGTACTCGCGGACCAGCCCTAGGTTGGCGGCCGGGTCGGTCCCGCTGAGGATTTGGGCCAGCGCGATTCGCATGGGCGCCAGCTTAGGCTCGCCGCCCTCATACCGTTTTGGCGATCCACTCCGTGGTGAACCGTTGCTCCGCCGCCACCAGCTCGGCCAACTGGGTGCCGATGATGTTCTCCAGCTTGCCGCCGATGATCGGGACGCGCACCTGGACGGTGGCCCGGAACGTCAGCCGGGCGCCGCCCGTCTCCAGGATCGGCAACAGCGTCGCGGTGCCGGTCAGGTTGACCGGGGCGTCCAGAATCGAGCCGACGACGGTGCCCTGCGCGGTGCCGTCGGCGACCGGTCCCCACACTTCCTCTCGCCGGATGCGCAGATCGCCGCTGTGCAGCTGCGTGACCATCCCGGGCAGCTTGTGGCTGTGGATCACTTGCACGGTGACGACCTCGACGGTGTCGTCGTCCCCGGTTTCGCCACCGACCCGCATCGATTCCAGCGTGGCGATGTCAACGCCGGATCCGGCCAGCCGTGCCCGCCAATAGGTCTCGTCCGTGAACGCCCGATGAACCTCTTCAACGCTGCCGTCGTAGTCGGCCGACAAGTCGAATGAACGCGGCATAGCAGGTGAGGCTACCGTTACGGGCCATGAAATCCAGCGACGCCGGTCCGACGTTCGCCGGCGCGCAGGTCGCCGAAGCAGTGTCGCTCGCGCCGCTGACGACGTTGCGGGTGGGGCCGGTGGCCCGCCGCCTGATCACCTGCGCCAGCACCGACCAGGTGATCGCTGTGGTGCGGGAGCTGGATGCCGAAAGCCGTGGGGGAGAACGTTCCCCGGTGCTGGTGTTCGCCGGCGGGTCCAACCTGGTGATCGCGGACAGCCTGACGGACCTGACCGCGGTGCGGTTGGCCAACAGCGGCATCACGATCGACAACACCCTGGTGCGCGCGGAGGCGGGCGCGGTGTGGGACGACGTCGTGGTAGCCGCCATCGAGCATGGTCTGGGCGGGCTGGAATGCCTGTCCGGGATTCCCGGTTCGGCCGGGGCCACCCCGGTGCAAAATGTCGGAGCCTACGGCGCCGAGGTCTCCGACACCATCACCCGCGTGCGGATCCTGGACCGCGACAGCGGGGAGGTGCGCTGGGTGCCGGGCGGCGAGCTCGGCTTCGGCTATCGCACCAGCGTGCTGAAGCAGGCCGGCCCCGAAACCCCTTGGGTGGTATTGGAAGTCGAGTTCGCGCTGGACGCCTCGGGCCAGAGCGCGCCGCTGCGCTACGGGGAGCTGGCGGCCGCGTTGGGCGTGAGCGGCGGCGAGCGGGCCGACCCACGGGCGGTGCGCCGGGCGGTGCTCACGCTGCGGGGCCGCAAGGGCATGGTGCTCGACCCGGACGACCACGA
>NZ_LZJB01000536.1:0-526 GCF_001666895.1 Mycobacterium sp. E3298 | reverse complement strand
GCGCGCACAGGTGGAGCCGGTGAGCACCGCCGCGTACGGGCGGTTCCTGCCGGCCTGGCACCGGGTGCCCGCCCAGAATTCGGGGCTGGACGGCCTGATGTCCGTGATCGACCAGCTGGCCGGGGTTCGGATGCCGGCCTCGGCGATCGAGCCGCTGGTGCTCGGTCCGCGGGTGCGCGACTACTCCCCCGCGATGCTCGACGAGCTGCTCGCCACCGGAGAGGTGACCTGGTCGGGCGCCGGGTCGATCTCGGCCAGCGACGGCTGGGTCGCGCTGCACGTGAGCGATTCCGCGCCGCTGACCCTGGCCGGGCCCGCCGAGATCGACCTCACCGACGCGCACCGCGCGATCCTGGACACGCTGGCCGGCGGGGGTGCGTACTTCTTTCGCCAGCTCACCCAAAGCGGGTTGCCCGACTCGGAGCTGAAAGCCGCGCTGTGGGAGCTGATCTGGGCGGGCACCCGGTGCCAGGCCGGCAGGAACCGCCCGTACGCGGCGGTGCTCACCGGCTCCACCTGTGCGCGC
>NZ_LZJB01000535.1:0-4486 GCF_001666895.1 Mycobacterium sp. E3298 | reverse complement strand
CGGCGGCGACGCGGCTGCCGGGGCGGCTGTCGGTGCGCGAGGGCCTGACCGAGGCGGCCGGGCTGATGTACGCCTTGTTCATCGACAACATCGACGCGGTCACGTTCATGGTCGAGTTCGCCGCGGCGGCCAACCACAACGAGTTCCTGCGGGTCGCGTATGTCGACTATCGCGATACCCAACGCCGGCAGCTCGGCGAGGCGCTGCGCCGCATCGCCGGTGACGACGTGCCGCAGCGCTTGATCGACGAGTCGGTGCGCCTCTTCGAAACCGTGCTGCTGGGCATGTCGATGCAGCGGCCGTTCGTTTCGGACACCTCGGCCTTCCGTCGCGACTTCGACGTGTTCGCCCAACTGCTCGCGGCCCGCATCACCGAAGGATTGGAACCCAGGCGATGACCCCGAACCTCACCGATCAACCGATGGTCGAAGACGCGGTGACCGGATCCGGCGGCAAACGAATCTTCGTGCGCCGCTACGACAACCCCACCGCCGACTACGTGTTGGTGCTGGTGCACGGCACCGCCGGCAACAGCGAGAGCTACGACGCGTTCGCCGAGCACATGCGCCGGAACTTTCCGGCGGCCGTCTATTCGTTCGACCTGACCGGCCACGGCCGCACCGAAGGGGAGCCGGGCGTGTTCAGCTTCGAGGACTTCCTCGAAGACACCAGGGCGGTAACCGATTACGCGGCGCGGCGTACGTCCCTCCCGGTCGTCCTGCACGGCGCCAGCCAGGGCGGGGAAGTCGCGTTCCACGCGCTCGACGCGTGCCCGGCCGTGACGGCCGGCGTGTGCATGAACATCCTGTTGAACCACGAGGCGCCGATGAGCCCGGCGATCCGATTGTTCCGGTCGCGCCCGGCGAAGTGGGCGGCCAAGACGTTCGGCGATCGGCTGCGGGTCCCATTACGACGCGTCATCGACTTCGAGGCCGCCTACCAGGAAGACCCCGGGCTACTCGACGCCAAGAAGAAGGACCCGTTCTACGTCTGGCGGTACGGGCTCAAGAGCTACCACTCGGTGTTCAACTACGTTCCGCCAAAACCCGCCGCCGCCAACACGAAACCCGTCCTCATCACCTGCGGGGAGCACGACGAGATCGTCGGCGCCGAGCACTGCCGGGCATGCTTCGAGCGGATCGGCGGCACCAAGGACTTCTTCATGATGCCCGGCGGCGGGCATCAGCTGATGCTGTTCGACACGGTCGTCTACAGCCGGGTGATCGACTCGTGGATCCGGGAACGCGTGCTCGGGCACGCGCAGTCGTGGGAGGCGCCGATCGAGCCCGAGGAGCGGCGCTACTTCGAGTTCCTCGATCGCGAACGGGCCAACGACACGAAAGGCGAGCCCGAGTACCACTATTCGCTGATCGATCGCGCGCTGATGCGGATCAGCAACGGCACGATCGAGCGCGGGGTGCGCTACTTCTCCAATGCCGAGGTCAGCGAACAGTGGCGCTTCACCGCGGACCTCGTCGGCGAAATCGACTACGCCGCATGGGACTTCCTGCGCCACTATCTTCCTGCGGTAGAGGGCCCGAGGATGGCGGTGGTCGGTTGCGGCGGCGGCGGGGCTATCGAGGGATTGCTCAACCGCGATCCGCGACTAAGCGATTGGGACATCGTGGGCATCGACGTCGACTACAAGTCGATCGACGCGGCCCGCAAGCGTTTTGCCGGCAAGCCGGGGGTGAGCTTCGTCGTCGGCGACGCGCGTGACCCACAGGTGTTGGGGGCCGATCGATTCGACCTGGTTTACCTGCATGGGGTGCTCGACCACTGCACCGAGCACCGCCGCTTGGTGGACAGCGTGTTTCGCGCGCTGAGGCCGGGCGGCCGGATGTTCTATGTCGCGCCCGATCGCAACGTGTGCACGTGGCTGTGTTTCGTGACGGTCGGGCCGTTGTTCGTGTTCGGTCTGCACAAGCCGAACCATGACTTTCGGCGATTCCCCCGCCCCGCCGAATTGAACGCGGTGCTCGAGCAGGCCGGGTTCGAGCTACTGCCCCGGCGAGGCCGGCGGGACGCCCCCGCCATGGTCGGGGTCGAATACAAGTCGGGGATGAATCCGTTTCCCGTCAAGAAGTCGGTGCGCGATCGCGCCCTGGGTGAGGAGATCTTCGAGCACACCGAGCCCAGGTGGTGGCTGGGGAACGGCTTCGTCGGGGAGTTTGCGGGGGTGGCCCAGAAACCCTTGTTGAACGCCTGTTGAGCAGCGGGTTTCGATTCCCGATTCTGTGGTTATCCGGAACCAGCAGGGCAGTCAGCTTTCCGACAGGAGATCGACACGGACCTCCAAGGAACTCAGTCCTACCGCGGCCAGGGCAGTAACGGAGTGCTCCTGGTGCCGGGCGGTCTCCTTGGCGACGGCCGGTACGAGCTGCGTGGCGTCCTGGGCCGTGGTGCGATGGCCGAGGTTCGCGAGGGGTGGGACCGGAAGCTCAACCGCCCCGTCGCCATCAAGCTGCTCTACCCCGGGGTGGCCGACCGGCCGGACAACCGTTCGCGGTTCGACACCGAGGCGCGCGTCGCCGCGCGGCTGACCGGGAGGCACGTCGTGGTGGTGCACGACGTCGGCGAGCACTACGGGTTGCCGTTCATCGTCATGGAGCGGCTACCGGGAGTGACGCTGGCCGACCACATCGCCCGCGGGCCGCTGCCGGTGCCCTTCGTGCACGCCGTCCTCGACGGTGTCCTGGACGCCCTTGCCGAGGCGCATCAGGCCGGCATCCTGCACCGCGACGTCAAGCCCGGCAACATCCTGTTCACCGCCGCGGGGGAACCCAAGCTCGCCGACTTCGGCATCGCCAAGACCTCCGGCGCCGCCTACACCAGGGCGGGCGAGGTCGTCGGCAGCATGGCCTACCTGAGCCCCGAGCGGCTGACGTCCAAGCCGGCCACGGTGCTCGACGACCTGTACTCCGTCGGCGTGGTGGGTTACGAGGCGCTGACGGGGCGGCGGCCGTTCCCGCAGGAGGACCTGGGCGCGCTGGCGCGCGCGATCCTGCAGGAGTCGCCGCCGCCGCTGGCCACGCTGCGTCCGGACGTGCCCCCGCCGCTCGCCGCCGCGATCGAGCGCGCGATGGCCCGCGACCCCGCCTGGCGGTTCGACCAGGCGGGTGCCATGCGGGCCGCGCTGGTCGGCGCCCCGCCGCCGGTGATGCCCACCGGCACCCGCGTGATGGAAGCCCCGCCGCCCGCCGTGCTGACCTACACGCCCGCGCGGCTGGAGCCGGACAGCCCCCGGCGCAAATGGTGGATCGCGGCGATCGCGGCGGCCTTCCTGTTGGCACTCCTCCTGCTGGCGATCGATCCGCCGTTCTCGGCGCCACCGCCGACGCCCACGACGACGACCACCACGCCGGCCCCGCCCCCGACGACCGCCACCGCCACCACCACACCCACGAGCACCCCGCAGCCGGCGCCCCCGCCGGGTCCGCCAGGTCACGGGGGCCCTAAGCACAAAGGTCACGGCGGCTGACGTCGATATGGGATCGGTAGCCGCCCGGCTGGCGTGTGATTGCGGCATGAACATGAAGTGGATGGCCGGCGCGCTGCTGACGGCCGGCATCGGTGTGGGGCTGACCGCGGGCGTCGCGCAGGCCGACCCGTACGGCCACGTCGGCGGCAACTGCCCGGCGGGGCACACCTGCGGCCAGTGGTGCCCGGGCGAGCGCATCCCGGACAACTTCATCAACTGGAACATGGGCGTGTGCCACCTCTATTACTACGATTACCGTGGCGTGGTCGACGCCGACACCGGTGCCGTCTACGGGTGGCCGAGCGGCCCGATCAATGCCACCCCGCACCCGCGGCCGCCCGGACCGCCCAATTTCAACTGCGGCTTGTTCTGGTGCCCGGTGCCCCCGCACGCGTGAGCCGCCGCACGTTAGGTCGGCGCCCATTCGGGGAACCCGCCGGGCTGGACCTTTACGACCTAGCGAAAGGACTGCCCATTGACCTCGCGGCTTGGCACCCGGTTCGGTCCCTACGAGCTGCGATCGCTGATCGGAGCGGGTGTGACGGGCGAGGTCTACCGCGCGCACGACACGGTTAGAGACCGGACGGTCGCGGTCAAGCTGGTTTCCGCCGACATCGCCGCGGAACCCGGCTTCCAGCAACGCTTTCGACAGGACTGCGGTGTCGCTGCGCTGTTGGAGGAGCCGCATGTCATCCCGGTGCACGACTTCGGTTCGATCCACGGGGTTTGTTACGTCGACATGCAGCTGGTCGACGGCGGCAGCCTCAGGGATCTGCTGCGCGAGCGGGGGCCACTGGAAGCGTCGCGTGCCGCGTCGATCGTCGCGCAGGTCGCGCTAGCGCTGGACGCCGCGCACGCCGCCGGGCTGGTGCATTTGGCTGTTCGGCCCGAAAACGTGCTGCTGACCCCGGACCACTTCGTGTATCTCGTCGACTTCGGTCTCGGGCACGGCGACCCGTCGCGGGTGTATATGGCGCCCGAGCGGTTCACCACCGGCCGGGTCGG